>CAMLSF010000241.1 GCA_946482615.1 uncultured Chromatiaceae bacterium
TTTGGCAACACAAGCTAAGTCAGGAAAAGACAAAGTATCTGTATGGCGGGCCTGATGCCGCTTTGCATCCGCAGCGGCTAAACTTTGCTGAAAATACGGAGGATTGCTGATTATCAGCTCAAATCCATGCTCTGGTTGGTTATCCGTCGCCGCATAGGTTAGAATATCGGCCTGAATGACGTGGATTTGTGCCGCCCAACGACTGGCCGCTGCATTATCCTCTGCCTGTAAGGCCGCATCCTGGTCCAGTTCAACTGCATAAACTTGCGGGTTCAGCCCTGATTTTTGCAAACGCTGCGCCAGCATCAGAGACAAAATGCCACTACCAGCTCCTATATCCAAAGCTGTGCCAGCCTTGGGTAAAGTGGCCCAGGCGCCCAACAGCAAGGCGTCCGTGCTGACTTTCATCGCACAGCGGTCGTGGCCAATAAAAAATTCTTTACACCAAAAGCCGCTCACCAGGGTCCTTACTTGCTAAGGTCAAAAGAGTGGCAGTGTAAAAGATGCTGGAAGTTCTGTCACTGACAGACAGCATCTCCGGACTATCTAAACAGAAGGTAAAAACAGCGTGAGCGAAATTAACACTGCACAGGAAAAAATGACCTTTGCTGAGTTTCAACTGGATGACAGCTTAGAGAAAACCCTGAGTAAAGCGGGTTTTAAAGAAGCAACCAGCATTCAGAAACTGGCTATTCCTGTGGCTTTGGAAGGCCGCGACATACTGGCCAGTGCTCCAACAGGCACAGGCAAAACCCTGGCATTTTTATTGCCGGCGATTCAGTACCTGCTGGATTTCCCACGCCGTGATCCGGGTTTTGCCCGGGTCCTGATCATGACACCAACCCGTGAACTGGCTTATCAGATTTTTGAACAGGTGCAACAGCTGATTATGCTGACCGACCTGCATGCGGGTGTGATCACCGGCGGTATTAACTACGGCAGTCATAAAGAAACTTTGGAAAAAAATAACGATATTCTGGTGGCAACACCAGGCCGTTTAATTGAGTATCTGGACAACGAAAGCTTTCATGCCGACGAAGTGGAAGTGCTGATCCTCGACGAAGCAGACCGTATGCTGGATATGGGTTTTGTCGGGGAAATGAACCGTATTATTCTCGAAGCCAAACGTCGTCGCCAAACCATGCTGTTCTCCGCAACTTTAGACGGTAACGGTGTAAAGCGTTTCTCCGAACGCGCTTTGCGTGAGCCAGTGCTGTTGGAAGCGGCTCCACCACGTCGTGAAAAAGCCAAAATTCTGCAGTGGATGCATGCCGCCGATGATGCTGCTCATAAACTGGCGTTACTGACCCATATTCTGAAACAGGAAGAGGTCAGCAAAGTGATTGTTTTTGTCAAAACCCGTGAGCGTTTGGCTACCTTAACAGGTCAGCTGGAAGCTGCAGGGTTAAAATGTTGCTGGTTACAGGGTGAAATGCCGCAGGATAAACGTCAGTTGGCCCTGCAGCGTTTCAGCAATGGCCAGGTGCGTATTCTGGTGGCCACAGATGTAGCGGCTCGTGGTCTGGATATCGATGATATCAGCCATGTAATTAACTACGATATGCCACGCACTGCAGATGTGTACGTGCACCGTATTGGCCGTACCGGCCGCGCCGGTAAAAAAGGCACAGCCATTTCCTTAGTGGAAGCCCATGATATTGCTGTGGTAGGTAAAGTAGAACGTTATACAGAGCAGCCGTTAAAACGCCGCTTTATTGAAGGTTTACGCCCTAAACATAAAGAAGCCAAAGCGCCAACCAAGCAGAAAAAACCTAAAACTGCAGCCAAGAAAAAAGCCTTAAAAAAGGCAGCGAAAGCCAAAGCTTAATTTTTTGTGCTGAACCAGCAGTTTTCGTTATGTTGCTGACGAAATCTGCTGGATACGCAACTCTCAAATCAATCCGGTTTACCCAGCATCCATCTGTTGTAATTCCGGATAAACTCCTGCTGCCGCTCTGCAGGCACTGTATTTAAATGCAAATCCAGATAAGCCAGAGTGCCAGCCAAAGCCTCAATAGCTTGATCCAGTTTATGAATAATAGCCTGGCCGGTTTCGCTTTTATTGCAGGCAAAATAAGCCAGTTGCAAAGGTTCGGCTTCAGCGACGCTGTAGCCTTGCAGTAGAGTTGCATCCGTAGTGGCCAGCATAAAAGGGTATTCCAGTACGGCTGAGACACGATGTTGCTGCAGCATAGGCCACAGCTGCGCAATCTGGGCTCCACTTTGTTTAAAGTACAAACTACGTCTAACCACTTTTTCTTTCAGCAACAGATCCAGATCCGCACCATAAGAGCGTTCCTGATCCAGCCCTACTATAAAGTCAGGTTCAGTGAGTAATAACTCACGTAATCGGACTTTATCATCCCATTGCTTTAGCTTGGGCCGCAGTTTGGCATTCAGCTTACTGTCTTTAGGCAAATAGAGCTTTAAACCTTCAATAGCAGAAAGTGGCCGGCTAAAAATAAACTCAGCCTCTCGTTGTGGATTTTTTAAGATACTGGCCATACAACTGGTAGCTTGAGTACGGGTTAACTCGCTGGCTTTGGTGAAATTGACCTGATGAAAATGTGGTGTGAGTTCAGGGCTTTGCGCCAGAATCAGCCGTATTAACTTCAGTTCCAGACTTTCGGGTGTTGCCGGTGTGGTGCTCAGCCAGTCCGGTGACATTTTGCTTTGGAAATGCACATCCTGAGTTTGTGCCTGCAGCGCAGTGCAGCAGCAAAACAGCACGGCGAGTTTAATAACAAGGCTGCTGCGCGCCATTTCTGATCATCCGGTTCCATGCCCAATGAAGCCAGCATAAAAGTGAAGTCTTTGTGCTGTAAAGCTTTTTCTTTTACAACAATGTCATAAATTGTTAAAGCAACCAGGCATAACTGAACTTCATAAACACAGAGCGCTGATCCCGTTCCAGACTGGTCAGTTCATCATCCTGCCAGGCGTTGTCGCCGTAACCGGCAAAAAATAAGGTCTGTGGATTTAGTTTGTAAGAATACAATAACTGGCTGCCCAGGCTACGCTCCAGTTGCTGCGTAAGGCCCGGGTTATTCAGCGGGTTTTGTTCCACATCGCTATAAATCAAAGTCAGACGCAACAAACTACGCACAGAAAACTGA
The DNA here is from genome assembly GCA_946482615.1 of uncultured Chromatiaceae bacterium. Next base: position 3,117 of record CAMLSF010000241.1, read on the forward strand.
TAGCTAAAGCGCAGGTCGGTCAGATTGGCGGTAAAAACTTCTGCGCCATCGGCCTCTAAATATCTGTAGGTATGACGCACCTCTATTTGCAGATGAGTACTGGCATTCCAGCTGATTTCCGGTGCTATCTGCATCAGGTCGCCCAACCTGTTATTGCGGTAGTCTATGGCATCGCCCAGCTCCACTTCCGCGTTGGCATAAAGCTCAGGTAAAGGCCGGAATTCGGCAAAAGCGAGCACCCTTTGTTCGTTGAACATTAAAGTATTGCCATCAATAGCCAAAGAGTTGTTATTCAACCGCGGTCCTGTTTTTTCTCTGTCCGTCAGGCTCAAAGAGAAAAAGCTTTGCTGTGGCCCCCATAACTCCAGAAATAACTCGGCTTCTTTTTCCAGCAGCTCGTTATTGGCGTTATGGCTGATGTTCCAATCGCCGCTTAAGATTGCCCTGTTCCACCAGCTACTCTCAGAAAACCACTGATACCCCAGACCTTGTACAAACTTATGAAAGTCGGTTTGTGGCATATACCCCATATCAGCGCGGAAGTCTTTTTCCAGTGCCAGATATTCGGTATTCCAGAACCAGGCCCCGTCATCATGTTCATACATTAAAAAGTACGCCGGGTCGGATAGATCATCCGCCAAACGTAAACCTGCTTCAGAATTGACAAAACTCTGACGCAACTCTTCTGAATACGCCGAGTCAGCATACAAATACTGCAACACCAGTTCATCCTGATCGGTGAACTTATACTTCAGATCCAGCCCTGATAAGTTATTGTGATAGTTGTCGCTTTGGCGCAGGCTGCTGATCCAGCCCAAAGACAGGTCGGCATTCAGATCATAACGATAACGTAGTACAGCATTGGTGCTTTCTTCATCCAATACCGCCACATCAGAACCCAGGTTGCCCGGTACTATAAAGGTAGTTTTTTCATCATTAGCGGCAAAAAAGGCAAAAGAATGCTGCTGTTGTTTACCCGTCAACTTAGCGCCTATATCAGGAGCACCTATATTACGGGTGTACACCAAATCCAGAGGTGAGCTGAAATAATCCTGATTATCGAGGAAAAACGCACGTTTTTCGTCAAAAAACAACGAAAAAGTATCATTCATCGATACCTGAGCCACATCCGCTTCCACCTGCGAAAAATCAGGATTTAGTGTGGCATTGAGGTTAATATCAGGCGTTATCCCCCATTTTAAATCCAGGCTGACTTCAGTATTGGGTTCTGTACGCCAGGCCGTTTTTGTGTCTTGCGTGACGTCCCGCTCCTGGCTGGCGCCAGTCACTAAAGAAGGTACTACACTAAAATGGCTGCCCTGTTTGGCACCGGAAAAACCAGTAGCAACATGCATCTGACAAATCCAGCACGGATTTGCCCGCTCAATTTTATTACTGGATAAACGGTGTTTTACATCCCGGGGATAAAACC
>CAMLSF010000242.1 GCA_946482615.1 uncultured Chromatiaceae bacterium
GGGGTAAATAATTACTGACCCGGATCTGATTCTGCTGGGCCAGTTGTTTCGCCTGCTGTAACAGAGCGCCATTTAACGGCTGCTGCAGTAGCTGGTCGATGTCCTGCTCCCGGCTACGGTTTGGATTTTCCAACAGAGTAGCCAGTACTGCAGCTAACCAGGCCGCCCCCTGCTCACCTTGTTGTTCCAGCTGCTTACCATGCAGTACTAAAGCAGCTAATCGCGGTTCTGTACCTGTCGCCAGTAACTGCCGGCCAAATTCGGTGATCTGGCCTTTGTCGTTAATGGCTTTAAGTTGCAGCAGCACCCAGGCTGCCGATTTCAGGTTAGCTTGGGGCGGTGGATCCAACCAGAACAATTGTTCTGCTGAACAGCCCCAGGCTGAAATCTCCAGCAGCAAAGAGGTTAAATCGGATTGCAGTATAGATGCCGGGGTAAAAGCAGCACGGCGTTGCCACAGCTCTGGGCTGTCAAGCCGATAACATATACCTGCAGCTAAACGCCCGGCCCGACCGGCCCTTTGAGTAGCTGCGGCCTGACTGATAGCGACAGTGTCCAGCCGGGTTAAGCCATGTTTGGGGTGATACAGGGCCTGGCGACAGACACCTGAATCGACCACCACTTCAATACCTTCGATGGTTAAACTGGTTTCGGCAATATTAGTGGTTAGTACCAGTTTGCGCCGCCCTTCTGGGCTGGGTGCTATGGCCTGTTGCTGCTCCGCCAGAGTTAAAGCGCCGGACAAGGCATAAATGTCTAACCTGTTGTCTCTGTTTTGCTCCAGTAACCAGTCTCTTGCCTGATGAATCTCCCGTTGGCCAGGTAAAAAAGTCAGAATACTGCCCTGATGTTTCAGGGTGGCTTGCAGACTTACTCTGGCACTTTGCAGCCACAGAGGCTCAGAGGTTGGCGGCTGATACAGAATATCCACGGGGTAACTGCGGCCTTGACTGCACAGCACAGGAGCGTCCAGAGCCAGGGCCAGTTTTTGCTGATCCAAAGTGGCGGACATAATCAGCAATTGCAGATCGCTGTTGAGTTGCTGCACCTCCAGCGCTAAGGCCAACGCCAAATCAGCCTGCAGGGAACGTTCATGGAATTCATCAAATATAATCAGGTTTATGCCTGTAAGTTCAGGATCCTGCTGAATTTTCCGGATCAATACGCCTTCTGTGACGATCAATAAGCGAGTGTTTTTGCTGTAGCTTTTTTCATGGCGGATTTGATACCCCACCTGCTGACCCACAGTTTCGTTCAACTGGCTTGCCAGATAACTGGCAATACTTTTAGCGGCCAGTCGCCTCGGTTCCAACAGCAGAATAGTTTTTCCGGCAAAATCGGCATGATTGAGTAAATACAACGGCAGGTAGGTCGATTTACCAGCACCTGGCGGCGCGGATAAAATCACTTTATTGTGCAGCTTCAGGCTCTGGATCAGATCCGGGCAAATTTGTGCAACAGGTAACAAATCAAGTCTCTTTAAAAACAAAAAGCAGCCTTATCTTAGCTGCTTTTTAAACTGAACCGAAGTCAGATCACTTTTCCTGATGCAGTGTTTGAGCCACTAAACGAATACCCATACCTGTTGCACCTGCGGCCCAAAAGCCGTTGGCGGAATTATGGAAAGCTGCAGCTAAATCTAAATGCAGCCAACCTTTGCCGTCGTTTGGTACAAAACGGCTTAAAAAACCTGCTGCATTGCTGGCGCCACCAGTGCCCCCCCCTTTGATCGGGCGGCTGTTGGCGGTGTCGGCGTAAGGGGAAGGACACTGGCCCTGATGCCATTTTTCCAGTGGTAATTGCCAGGCACCTTCCTGCACCTGGTCGGCATACCCCAGTACACGTTGCACTAAAGCTTTATCCAACGCAAAAACTGCATTGTATTCTGTGCCTAAGGCATTCATCGCTGCGCCGGTTAAAGTGGCGGCATCAATAATAAGTTGTGGCGCCGCTTCAGCGGCTTTTTGTAAACCATCAGCCAACACCAGACGACCTTCAGCATCTGTATTGACTATTTCGACAGTGACACCATTTTTATAAGTCAGTATATCGCCCAGCTTAAAAGCACCACCCGAGATCAGGTTTTCGGCACAGCATAAAATCAGCTGCACTCTTTTGTTTAAGCCCTGCAATATAGCCAGAGCTAAAGCTGCTGTGACAGTGGCGGCACCACCCATATCACATTTCATCGTCACCATACCTTCGCTGGCTTTAATCGAATAACCACCACTATCAAAGGTGATGCCTTTACCCACTAAAGCGGCAAACACAGGCGCATCGGCTTTGCCCGTTGGGTTGTAATCCAGCACCAGCATAGCCGGGTCGCGTTCACTGCCGCGGCCTACCGCATGGATCCCGACCCAGCCATTTTCCAATAATGCGTTGCCTGCAATAATGTCGCTGCTGACAGTGCCAGAGGGCGCTACTGATTGAATAAATGCAGCGGCCTGCTCTGCCAAAGTGACAGGGGCTAAGTCTTGTGGGGTTTGGTTGATAATGGCTTTGGCCCAACTGAACGTCTGATGTAACTGCTGTAATTGCTGTTGTTCAGCTTGTGTACCTGTCCAGCCTATAGCTGTCAGCTTTTTGGCCGTACAAAAGCCCTGATACAAAGCCCACTGACTGTCCACAGTCCAGCCTTCACCGGCCAGTTGGACGTTCTGAATTCCCAATGCATCCAGCTGGCGGCCGGCTTTTTGCACAGCACGTAAATCTTCAGCTTTGACATGTAACTGGTAGCCTGCTGTATCTGGTGTCAGCAGCACATTTTTGCCCCATTTGGCCTCTGCCGCCACACTGCTTAAACGAACCTGAATTAGATCTGACATGGTTTTTTTATCTCATCATCACCGGATAAACACTAGGCCCGAGTGTATCACAGCCACTTAACTGGTTAAGACGCTGTGTAACATTTTCGCGCTTAATGCGATAAGTAATGCGGCAAACACTTTCTTTAGCGTCGCTACAGGTAAACGATGCGCCAAAGCTGCGCCCAGAGGCGCGGTAAAATAGCTGACGGCCGAAATCAATACCATAGCTGGCAGGTAAACATAACCCAGGCTGTATTGTGGCAACACCGCATCTGTCGAAGCACCGGCAAGGAAATAGCCCAAAGTACCGCTGATGGCTATAGGTAAACCTACAGCGGCAGACGTGCCAATCGCCTGCTGAATTTTGACATTACACCAGGTGAGAAAAGGCACAGTCAGCGAACCACCACCTATAGCCACCAGAGCGGACACTGCACCTATCACTAATCCAACACCACTTACCCCCACTACACCTGGCAATTGGCGGCTGGCTTTGGGTTTAATATTCAGCAACATCTGCAAAGCGACATAACTCATAAAGCAGCAAAAGAAGATAGCCAAAGCTAAAGATGATAAAGCCGCCGCCAGATAAGCCGCTGCGACAGTTCCTATCAAGATAGCAGGTGTTAACTTCCAGACCACTGGCCATAAAATAGCGCCATGGCGCTGATGACTGCGCATACTGGAAAAAGAGGTGACAATAATAGCCGCCATAGAGGTTGCCAATGCCATATGCACTGACAGTTCGGCCGGAAATTGTTGCGCTAAAAACAGAGCGGTCAGCACAGGCACCATAATACCGCCGCCTCCGACTCCTAATAATCCGGCAAAAAACCCTACTGTTGCCCCCAGCAACAAATACGCAATCATCCATTCAATGGCCATCACAACTGTCCGCTTTCCAGAAAAAGAGTTCTACTTTAACAAAGTACTGCAATAAATATCTTCTGTTTTGAACAAGTTAACTGATACAGCACAGAACAATACTTCCCAAGCTGTGTTTTTGCGGTTTAGAGTGTGGTTTTATAAAACCAGCCAAATCTGCCGCTTGTTGGAAAAAAGGTGACGCAGCCAGTTCTGCTCTGTATACTTCCGCGGCTTTTTTAATAGTGATTGCAGCTGTCATATTTTTCTGCTATCACTAGCCGCCAACTTTTTGCTTGGCACTGTTTTACAGGAGATGATCATGCCAGAAGGCAAAACCGTAAAAACTTTGGGACTGTTAGCCCTTGCTGGCGTAGAGCCGTATCAGGCCGCGCAAGGCGAAGAATACATGAACCCAAAACAGCTGGACCATTTCCGCCGCATTCTGGACGCATGGCGTCAACAGTTACGTGAAGAAGTGGATCGCACTAAAAACCACATGGCCGACGAAGCTGCAAACTTTCCGGATCCAGTGGATCGTGCTGCTCAGGAAGAAGAGTTCAGTCTGGAATTACGTGCTCGGGATCGCGAACGTAAATTACTGAAAAAGATTGAAAAAACTCTGCAGAAAATCGAAGACGAAGACTTTGGTTACTGTGACACCTGCGGTATTGAAATTGGTATCAAACGTTTAGAAGCCCGTCCTACTGCCGATCTGTGTATCGACTGTAAAACCCTGGCTGAAATCAAGGAAAAACAACTGGGCGGTTAATGATGCCTGTTGTACCTCCTGCCTACAGGGGCCGGTTTGCGCCATCGCCATCCGGCCCTTTGCATTTTGG
>CAMLSF010000243.1 GCA_946482615.1 uncultured Chromatiaceae bacterium
TGCATCTGTTAGTGAAAAACTCTGAGGGGTGGCAGCAGCTGGATCCTGATGATTTGAGCGTGCGACCTGAACCCTCCAGCACTGAACTTGAGCTTTTGATCCTGGATGCTATGCAGCTGGACACAGGGCGTTATGGCAAGCAGCTACAGCCAACAGCACAAGGTTTTATCACCGAAACCGGAGTGCAGATCCAACTGGACTGGAACAGTTTAACTTTGTCGCAACAAGGCAAAGACACTGAATTAATTAACAATTTATACAAAGCTCATTACCTGCAATGGACAGGGCATAAGACAGTGGATCAGCTGTTGGGTGTAGTTGGATTAATAGCGCTGATGGTAACCACAGTACTAGGCTTTCGTTTGTTGCTGCGACGCCGTTAAGGGACTGGCTCCGGCTTTTCCAAACGGAGATTAGAAAAAAGTTCCTTCTTCATGAAAATTATTTGCAAACAAGAATGATTCTCGATAGCATGCGCAGCAGGATCTGCGCCGATGCCGAAAAACTACTTGTTAACACTCTATTTTCATAGAAGGACTTTATTCAATGGCTTTTATCACCGCTAAAAAACATCAGCAGGTGGCCCGTTTTAATACCACTTTGTTAGCTTCAGCTTTCGCTTTGGCGTTACCGGCAACAGCAACTGCTGATCAGCAGGATGCTGCATCAAAAAATGACACTCAACTGGATGCTGTAGTTGTAACCGCTGATGCAGTGGAAGCAAAATACAAAGCTGAAAAAGCCAGTTCAACCAAGCTGACCCAGCCTTTAGTCAACACACCACAGACTCTGGTTGTGGTGAAAAAAGAGTTGTTTCAGCAACAAGCTGCAACCACCTTATCTGACACCTTACGCAACACACCAGGCATCACTATGCTGATGGGGGAAAACGGCAACACAGCTACAGGCGATTCTATTTTTATGCGTGGTTTTGATACCCAGGGCAGCATTTTTGTCGATGGGATCCGTGATTTAGGTACAATCAGCCGCGATACCTTTAATACCGAACAAGTGGAGATCGCCAAAGGCCCGGCCGGTGCTGACAATGGCCGTGGTTCCTCTTCAGGTTATATCAACTTGTCGAGCAAACAAGCCACACAAGAAGAATTCACAACAGGCAATCTGACTTTAGGTTCTGGTTCACACAAAAGAGCCACAGTGGATCTGAACCGGCCGTTATCCGACACAGCAGCTTTGAGAGTGAACCTGTTAGCACAGGATTCAGGCGTCGTCGATCGTGATGAAGTCGAAGACAATAAAACTGGTATAGCGACCTCTTTAGCTTTAGGTTTAGGCACAACAACCCGCACTTATTTAAACTTATTTCATTTGCAGCAAAGAAATCTGCCGGACGGTGGTATCCCCACTGTAGGTTTGGAAGGTTATTACAATGCAGCTTTTGATGCCGACCCAAGCACCAATTTCCCCAATGGTGGCCCTAATGCTGGTAAAACGCTGGCGCCAGTGGATAGCAGCAATTTTTATGGCTCAACAAACGACTTTGATGATGTAGACGCTACTATGGTCACGGCCAAAATTGAGCATGACTTAAGCGATAAAACTACTATCCGTAATACCTCACGTTTTGGTCAATCCAGTCAGGATTATCTGTTGACAGGTGTCAATGCTATTACGACAACAACAGGCACTGGCGCTGATGCGGTAGCTATTGCCGATCCGGCCAACTGGACTATTGCCCGCAGCCGTCAGGGTAAAGATCAGCAAAACCAGATCTTAACTAACCAGACTCAGTTAAATAGCTCTGTTGAAGTAGCGGGCCTGACCCACGATATCAGCTCTGGGATCGAGTTTATTTATGAAAGTCAGCGTAACAATACTTTAGCTTTACCAACTGGCACCACCCAACTGGCTGCTAACTTATATAACCCCAGCACAGACGATGTTTTTGTAAACCCGGTGCGCACTGGTGCCAGTACAGATGGCAGCACTTTAACTTCGGGTATCTACGTACTTGACACTATTCATTTAAACGAGCAGTGGCAATTCAACGCCAGTGCCCGTTTTGAACACTATAAAACCGAAACAGATACTGTGACTATTCAGGGCGCCGCCACACCACAAATAATTCCGGTAGGCACTAAGCTCGGCTCTTCAGTGGAAGCCTCTGACAACCTGGCCAGTTACAAGCTGGGTGCTTTGTATAAACCAGCCAGCAACGGCAGTGTATATTTGTCCTATGCCACCAGCCAGTTACCACCAGGTGGTTCTAACTTCACCTTAAGCGAAACTGCAGGCAACATTAACAATCCAAATCTTGATCCACAAAAAGGCACCAACTTAGAGTTAGGTACCAAATGGGATCTGCTGAATGAAAAACTGGCACTGACAGCTGCGGTGTTTAAAAGCACCAACGAAAACGAAATTGCCACAGACCCGGACGGCACAGCAGTGCAAGTGGGTGAGCGCGAAGTGCAGGGCGTCGAGTTAGGTCTGGTGGGGGCTATTACCTCAGCCTGGCAAATTAGTGCTGGTGCGGCTTACATGGACTCAGAAATCACCAGAGGGAATCGCTCTGGCACTAACCTGACGGATGGTGGGGTGATCCAATGGACTCCGGAAGTTACCTTCACCTTGTGGAATACCTATGAGTTGCCTATGGGTCTGACCTTAGGTGGCGGTGTGCGTTATGTCGATACGGTGTCCCGTTCCAGCAGCACTATCTTAAATCTGGCCAAAACTTCAGTGGTGGAAGTGCCGGAATACTGGGTGGTGGATGCTATGGCTTCATATCCTGTCACTCCTTATGTTGATGTTCAACTGAACGTCTATAACCTGCTGGATGAAGAGTATATGTCGGCTCTGAACAACGGTGGCTCAAGATATTACCTGGGCACACCCCGTTCGTTCCGTTTGGGTGTGAATGTTCAATTTTAAGGTTCTGACTGCTACAAGGCCTCAGCAATGAGGCCTTTGATACAGGATTTTTTATGTTAATCCATATTCCGGAAGTTTTAACTAAAGCCCAGGTGGCACACTTCAGGCAGTTGCTGGACGCTGCAGACTGGACTGATGGCCGGGCGACCGTGGGGCCACAAGGTGCTTTGGTGAAACAAAATAAGCAGCTTGCGGTGGAGTCGCCTTTAGCCAAACAACTGGGGGCTGTGATTTTACAGGCCTTATATCAGCATCCGCTTTTTATGGCCGCTGCTATTCCGCTGCGCACAGTACCTCCTTTATTTAACAGTTATCAGGGCGGCGAACATTATGGTTTGCATGTGGATGGTGCTATCCGTGGTTTACCTGGTTCTGGTTTGAGTTTAAGAACAGATTTGTCCTCGACCTTATTTTTATCTGAGCCTGAGGACTATCAGGGCGGCGAGCTACAAATCATGGATACCTTTGGTTTGCATGAAATAAAACTGCCTGCCGGAGATTTAATTTTATACCCGTCCAGCAGTTTGCATCAGGTCTTGCCTGTGACCAGTGGCGAGCGGGTCTGCAGCTTTTTCTGGACCCAGAGTATGGTGCGTAACGATCAACAGCGTTCTATGTTGTTTGAACTGGATCAAACCATACAACAGCTACGCTCACAGCATGGCGATAGCAAAGAAGTGCTGGCACTGACCGGGCATTACCATAACTTAGTGCGTTTATGGGCTGAGCTGTGAACCGATCTGCCCTGTTGTTTGTGCTGGTGCTGATGCTACATTTGAGTTTAATTGCAGCTGTGGTCAGCCAGACCACTGAACCACAAGCCAAAGCTGTCGAAAAAGCTATTGAAGGGGTCATTATTCCGGTTCCGGTCGCCCCTCAGCCAGAAAAGCCTAAACCAAAAACTGTTCAGCCTGAAGTGGTGAAAAAGCCAAAGCCCAAACCGCAGACACAAAAAGCTGAAGCAAAAAAAGCCGTGGCGAAACCAAAACCAGCGCCGGTAAAACCTGCTCCCGTGGCAGAAGCATCTCCTAAAGCCGTCAGTGCACCAGAAGCTGTCGCCGAAACCGCAAAAACCAAAACCGCAGCCAAAGCTGCAGAGCCTGAACCCGCAGCCACACCTCCTGTGGCCTCAGCCAATAAAGCACTGAATAAAGCGCCTTTGTATCCGACCTTATCGCGTCGGCTGAAAGAGCAGGGCACAGTCTATCTGCAGGTATTGGTGCTGAAAAACGGCAAAGTAGGGCAGTTAAAACTGAAACAAAGTTCGGGTTTTGCCCGACTGGATCAAGCTGCACTTAATGCAGTGCGCGGCTGGACTTACCAGCCTGCGGTAAAGCTTGGGCAGCCGATAGATTTCTGGTTTGTGCAGCCTGTGGTTTTTAATTTAAATTCAATTCATTAGCGAGTAAATCATGCAAGAAAATCCCTATGGTATTGCCGCCCTCTGGGCACAAGGTGACTTTGTGATCAAAGCTGTGGCCCTGATGCTGCTGCTGATGTCAGTCGCCAGCTGGTCTGTGATCCTGCTCCGGGCTATCAGCTTATGGCGTTTAAAACGTATCAGCAGAGCCAGTAATGATTTCTGGCATGC
>CAMLSF010000244.1 GCA_946482615.1 uncultured Chromatiaceae bacterium
ATAGACATATATACGTCTAAATAGGTATGCTCGGATGGTTAAAAAATAACTGGAGATAAATGGGTGTTATGGCTGGGTTAAAGTGGCGACGTCTGGTGCTGAAAGTGGGCAGTGCCCTGATTGCACCGGAAGCAAAAGGTTGCTCCACCCGTTATTTGCTGGCTATTGCTGGGTTTATCAGCGAATGCAGGCAACAAGGGGTTGAAGTGGTATTAGTTTCTTCTGGTAGTGTGGCTGCAGGCCGTGCTGCTATCCCCTTTGCTCATCAGCCCTTACCCATTAATGTGAAACAAGCTATGGCCGCTGTAGGCCAAACCCGCATGATGCAAAGCTGGCGCAATTTGCTGGATTTTGATTGTGCGCAAATTCTGCTGACGCACGATGATTTACAGCACCGTAACCGCTATTTAAATATCCACAATACACTCCGTACTCTGCTTGACCACGGCGTGCTGCCTATAGTCAATGAAAACGATACGGTCGCCACAGCAGAGCTGAAAGTCGGGGATAATGACAATCTGGCGGCTTTGGTCGCGACAGTAGTAGATGCCGATGCTTTGATTATTTGTTCTGATGTCGATGGTTTATATACCGCCAATCCACGTTCCGACAGCAATGCGGTACTTATTCCTGAAGTACATCAAATCACAGCGGACATTTATGCCATGGCGGGTGGCAGTCATCATGCTATTGGTACAGGCGGTATGACCACCAAGTTGCAGGCGGCCAGTAAAGCCACATCGCAAGGCATTGATACCTTAATTATTAATGGCCAGAAAGCCGATAGTTTTGCCCAACTTTTAGCAGGCAAAGCCTGTGGCACGCTGTTTCATAAACAGCAGGAACGATTAAGTGCGAAAAAACACTGGTTGTTACACAGTTTAAAAACCCGGGGCGAGCTGCAACTTGATAGCGGCGCAGTGCAGGCTTTATTGCATAAAGGCGCCTCTTTACTGCCTAAAGGCATCAGTGCGGTCAGCGGCGATTTTGATAAAGGTGATGCCATTTGGTTGTGTGATGCGGCCGGTAAACAACTGGCCAAAGGCATTAGCCAATACAGTGTGGCTGAGCTGGGTAAAATCCGTGGTGTACATAGTCAACAGATTGAAAACATCCTGGGTTATTGCCCAAGCGAAGTGGTGGTGCACCGCGACGATTTAGCTTTGGTGGAGGGCTGAATATGACGAATATTAAAGCCATTTGCCAGCAAGCCAAAAGCGCTGCATTACAACTGGCGCAGCTGTCCGAGGCCGATAAAAACCAATTACTACTGGCGATGGCGGATCAGTTAGAAGCTGATACGGCTTTGATTCTGGCTGGTAATGCCAAAGATATGGCGGCAGGGCGCGAAAAGCAGTTAGCGGACGCTATGCTGGACCGTTTGCTTTTGACCAAAGAGCGGATTAAAAGCTTAGCCAATGCAGTGCGTTATATCGCGGCTTTACCAGACCCTGTAGGTCAAATCCGCCAGATGGCACCACGGCCTAATGGCATTCAGGTAGGCAAAATGCGTATTCCGCTTGGCGTAATAGCGATGATTTACGAAGCCCGGCCTAATGTCACAGCAGACGCTGGTGCTTTGTGTTTAAAATCCGGCAATGCGGTGATATTACGGGGTGGCCGTGAGGCGTTAAATTCCAGCCTGTCGATAGCAGCTTCCTTGCATAAAGCGATGGAAACACAAGGTGTTAACCCTGCCGCTATCAGCGTGATCCCCGACCCGGATCGGGCTTTATTGCTGGAATTGCTGCAGCAAAAAGATTCTGTCGATTTAGTGATACCACGGGGCGGTGAAGGCTTAATTCATTTTGTCAGCGATCACAGCAAAATTCCGGTCATTCAGCATTACAAAGGCATCTGCCATTTGTATGTCGATAAAGCGGCCGATCTGGATAAAGCCATGGCGTTGTTGCTCAACGGCAAAACCCAAAGGCCTGGTGTTTGTAATGCGCTGGAAACCTTATTAGTGCATCAGGAGGTAGCTTCAGAGTTTTTAGCTCTGGCCTCTGCGGCTTTTGAAGAAAAGCAGGTCGAGGTCTTTGCCTGTGACTTGTCTTTGCCTTATTTCACCCAGGCAAGCAAAGCGGATGAGGCGCAATTTGATACTGAGTATTTACGTTTGGCCATTTCGGTGAAAACAGTCGCCAGTTATGACGAAGCTGTCGCTCATATTCAGCGCCACAGCTCGGGTCATACTGAGGTGATCTGCACTCAGGATATCAGCACAGCCCAGCGTTTTTTAAAGCAAATTAACAGTGCAGTGGTGATGGTCAATGCGTCTTCACGCTTTAGTGATGGTGGCGAGCTGGGTTTAGGAGCTGAGATTGGGATTTCAACCTCCAAACTACATGCGTACGGTCCTATGGGGCTGGAGTCTTTGACCACAGAAAAATACATAGTGATAGGGGATGGTCAAACCCGCTAAAGGTATTCAAGTTTATCCGGCTTGCGCCGATAACAGAGGCAATTCTCTGTTTTCGGTGCAAAGCTGATGATAAAAATGGACTTAAATCAGATGCTCAATCTGAGCATTCAACAGGCCGTGCCTCAGACCACTTCTGTGGCAGAAGATAACACCTCAGCACCAGAAAAAAACAGCAGTAAAACTGCTGCTGGTATCCATGTTGATCTATCACCGCTGGGATTACAAAAGTCGAAAAAGGCGGAAAGGGATAAAGACATCGACGAAAGTGAATTGCCTGACAATGTTAAACAGGCGCTGAAAGCTATTCGTGATAAGCAGGAAGAGCTGGAGAAAAAACAACAAGAGCTGCAACAACTGATGAGCAACAGCTCCATGCCACCTGAAGAAAAGCAGGAAAAGCTAAAAGCGCTGCAAGCCGAAATCAGTAGCTTAAGCCGTGGGCTGCTGGACTCTAAAAATAACTTAGTCAGCTCGATGCAGGATCAGGGCTTAACAGAACAGCAAATTCAAACCGCTATGGCGCTGATGAACTAAAGTGCTGTTTTTGCTGTGCAATCAGGTTTAAACACCCGTATCGCAGAAGGCGGGTTGGCTGCTAGTTTAGCTGCCGGGCGTATCGGCCGTCTGACTAAATCTCCGCCACAGTTTGGGCAGACCCCAGCCAGTTTGTGCGTGCACTCCGGACAGAAGCTGCATTCAAAAGAGCAGATATAAGCTTGCGCTGCGGGTGCTAAATCGGCGTCACAGCACTCGCAGTTGGGTCTGAGTTCTAACATCACGAGTTCCTCCTGTTCAGTTCAGACTATTTCAGCAGAGACAATATCAGCTGTCTGCCGGCATTCAGGCCAGATCATGCTGCTTATCAGCCAGCCAAAGCCAGCAAAGCGGTTCGACAAAGCCGGCTGATTCTGCTTTGATAGATCAAAGATTTAAGGGATTAGCATATGAAGATAGCTGTGATAGGTGGTGGTATTAATGGCTTGTCATCCGCCTGGCAGCTGGCGTTAGCTGGCCATCAGGTGACCTTGTTTGAGCGTGACGAGCTGATGCAGGCGACCAGTAAATCCTCCTCTAAATTACTGCATGGCGGCTTACGTTATCTGGAGCAGGGCGAGTTTCGTCTGGTGCATGAAGCTTTGCAGGAAAGACGTTGGTGGCTAAAAAAAGCACCCCACTTAACCAAAAGATTACCCCTGCTGTATCCCATCTATCAAAACGGCCAAAGGCCAGGCTGGCAAATCAAAATTGGTTTGTGGCTTTATGATCGGCTGAGTGGAAAAAAAGGTATAGGCCGGCATAGATGGTTAACCGCAGAGCAGGCAAAACGTTGTTCGCCACAACTAAAAACAGAAGGACTGACAGGAGCTTACTTATTTTTTGATGGCCAGATGGACGACAGAAAACTTGGGCTTTGGGTGGCAGAACAAGCGATCAAAGCCGGAGTGCACATTCACCAGCATTGCCCTGTCCGTCAAATCACCGCCACTGGAGGGGTTTTTGCTGCAAACAGTTCTGACTGGCAAGTCTTTGATCTGGTAGTTAATGTGGCCGGGCCCTGGAGTAATCAGTTACTGGAACAATCGGAGTTGCCACTGCAACAAGCTTTGGATTTGGTGCGTGGCAGTCATTTGCTGGTGCCTGCCATCAGTCGTTATGGCCATATGCTGGAAGTGCCGGGTGAACGCCGTATTGTGTTTGTATTGCCTTATCAGGGCAAAACCTTAGTGGGTACCACAGAAGTACGGCAAAGTCTGGCAGAGCCGATAGAATGCAGTGACGCAGAGCAGAGCTATTTGCTGGACCTGTATAACCACTATTTTACCGGCCAGTTGTCTGCAACTGATGTACAGAGTAAATTTGCCGGAGTCCGGCCTTTGTTAGGAGGCAGTGACAGTGCCAGCACGGCCAGTCGGGAATATGCACTACATTGGCAGCAGCAGTTGTTGACGGTATCAGGAGGGAAATGGACCACAGCCAGAGCCTTAGCCCGGACTGTGGTGGAACAAATACAACAAAAAAACTTATAAATCCAGGGCCAGAATTTTTGAGCG
>CAMLSF010000245.1 GCA_946482615.1 uncultured Chromatiaceae bacterium
CACCCAGACACTGGACAGGCTGTTGATACGCATCAGCGGCATACCAAGGGTGACAGTGGCACCTTCGCGAACCATCAATCCGGTGATCACACCACTGGCCGGAGCCTCAAGCCGGACACGGGCCTGAACCTGCCTTGTCTTTTCCACCAAACGGATCTGGCTGTCGCTCATACCAGCCTGACGCATGCGTTGCCTGGCTGCCTGAACCAGCCGCTCCAGCCCTTCGCCTTTTAAACTCAGGCTGGTCAGATAATCTTGCTGTGCCGCTATCCAATCCGGCACATACAACTCCAGTAACGGCTGGCCTTTGCTGACAGGCTCCAGTTCAGTGCGCACATACAGTTTCTCAACAAAACCAGTAGCACGGGCCTGCAGTGCCAACTGAGTGCTGTCATTCCAGGCCACAGTCCCCACCACAGCAAGCTCAGTGGCCCACTGCACTGCTTTGACTTCTGCTGTACGCAGCCCCAGGTTTTGTTGCATACGAGGGCTGACAGACACAGTGCCCTGATCGGAACTTTCAGCGCCGGCATAAAAGGGCACCAGCATCATCTCCATAAAAGGCGATTTGCCCGGCGCGTCGAACTTGTTGGCCGGCACCATAGGGTCGTGGTAATACAAAATTTTGCGGCCTGTCACCGGATCTATATCCCCGGCTTTCAGCCCGCTTTGCATATGGCGTTTAGTCGCCCGCTCCCCTTCAGCTATGCCCCAGGCCGCAGTGTCCACCAGCTCAGCGCCAGCTGTTTGCGTGGTGTTGGCAGCTGCAACAGGCACCTGCATTTGGCCCCTGCTGAACCCCCATTGATAAAAGCCGACGGCCCCGGCAACAAATACCAAAGTGACAACAGCGATAAGCCAGATAGTTCTGTGATTCATGGCTGGCTCTCCTTAGTGGTTTGAGCGGAAGAAAAAGAGGAGCCAGCTGCGCTGCTTTGCTCAGTGGGAAGCAGATATTCCAGTTCAGCCCAAAAGGCCGCTGTCTGTTGTTCAAGGCTTAACTTTTCAAGTCGGGTGTTGATCAACATACGCTGCGCGTCCAGTACTTCGGCCAAAGTTGCGGTGCCGGAGCCAAATGCCGTCAGCAAAGCTTCAACACGCTGCGCTGCCAGAGGCAATAATCTGTTGTCGTAGTTTTGTAAGCGGCTCAGGTTACTGCGCCAGTTCAGCTGCAGTCGCTCCAGTTCAAACAGCTGCTGACGCCGCATTTCTTCGCGCTCAAACCGCAGCTGTTCAAGCTGTGCAACTTTGGCTGCCACTTCTCTGTCCTGCCGGTTGGCCTGATCCCACTGCAGCGGAATAGAGACACCAAGCGACACCATATCGCCAAACTGGCTGCCTCTTTTGCTGTACATCAAAGACCAGCTCCAATCGGTATTTTTTTCCTGCTCAGCCACAGCAACATCGGCCAGCGCCACCCGCTCACGCGCATTAAACAGTGCAATATCCGGATGCTGGTTGATGTCCTGCACCAACAGCTCTGCCGCACTACTGCTGTCAATCTTCGGCGCAGCTGCAAGAGGTTGTAACGCAGCTTCACCAATCCAGCGCTGCAACAGCGCTTTGCTGCTGCCCAGTTCCGCATTGGCTTGTTGTATCAGATTATCTATTTGCGCCACTGCAGCCTGTGCCGCCAGAACCTCAGCCTGACGAAGACGACCCACACTGTAAGAGGCTTCAGTCGCCAGGCTGATCCGCAGGGCTGCGTCGCGCTGCGCCTGCAACAGCTCCACCAGTTGTTGCAGATAATAACTGTCGAACCAGGCTTTAGCCGTCTGCGCTTTTAACGAAGTGTTCAGTACGCTTTGGGATGAAGAGGCCATTTCGGCTTCACCTTGATAACGACTGCTCAGAGCCAGACGTTTATCCTCTGGGGTAAACCTCTGGGTCAGGCTAACCGAACGCATAGTCATAAAATCGTCAGCCAGACTGTAACGCATCGCACCTTCCACAGGCAGATTGTCGACCGACAAGCGAAGCTCTGGATCCGGCAGTTGCGCGGCAGATACAGAAAGCTCCAACGCTGCCCTTTTTACCGCGTCCTGCGCCTGCAATGAGGCCGAACGGCTTTGCGCAAGTTGTAATGCCGACTGCAGTGTTAATGCAGGCTCTGTGGCAGATTCAGGATCTGTGAAAGCGGCCGGTTGTGCTGTCGCAACAGGGCAAAAACACAGCAGCAACCAGGCGCTAAAGCCCCAATAAAAGATTGAACGCATGTGAATAATTCCATCAATAATCATCGACCAGGCATGACGCCCGGCTCATTTGCTGTTGCCCTGACAGGCCAACAACCAAAATTACAGTCAGATGGGATTACAGAATTGAAGGAGGACGCCAATGCGCCGATGGAGTGCGGCTGAGAGCCATGCCTGAGCCCGCTAACACAGGCTCTGTTGGCTTTAACGCGGCATAATCAAAAGCAGTAAATAAAAGACAAACAGTTGCAGTGCTGCAGGACGTATCGGACTTACAGACTTTGCCTGTCATCGCCATAGTTTTGGCATCATGACAACAGTCCGCGGCAGCACCCGCCTTATCGCTGTTTTCAACAGACGAATCAGCGTCAAAGGAGGACGCATTGGCACTTGCCATCATAGGACAGGGTTCTTGCGGCGAATAAGGCTCCGCGAAGCCATGAAAGGCCACAAAGAAGCAAAGTAGGAAGCAGAATAAAGTGCGCATAGGCTTACTGTAGCAAATGCATAATTTCAATGAAAGTTTTGGCTGAATTCTCTCTGAAAAAAGATACGGCTTGCTGCAGTGTGCTAACTGTCAACCCAGAGCCATTAATCAATGCGCAAGGAATTTGACATAGCTCCCGCTAATGAGCCTGCAGGCTATATTTCCTCACTTAAGGAAAATGTGAATACCAGCAGATGCCAGTTAGAAATCATAAAAACCGGTGAACAACACTTCACCGGCTTTTACTTTAATACACAGGAAAACAACACCCCTTATGCCAGCTTCGCAGCTTTATTACGCAGGTAAATGGCCCTGCACTGCGCAATAAACCCAAGGACAAACAACACAAACAAAACCAATAAAGTATTGAGCACGGCTGGCGATTGAGGGCCGTCAGCTACGGGGTTTGAAAGCGGAACCCGGGTGAGTGTTTCGTTAGTGGCAGGAACCAGTGACAGCAGAAAACTAAATGAAAGACCAAAAGCCGCAATATAGGGGCGCAGTCTGCCAAAAAACTTCAGTTTAGGCGCCAATACACCACTAAAAGCCACAATTAATACAATAACGCCAAATACGTGTCCAGGATTCAAACCGCCTGTACTTGAAACACTAAAAGAAGTGATCACAGAAAGAATCAAACCAACTAAATACACTTTGCCTGAAAGTGTAGCTGCTGCAATTTCACGATAACGCGCAAAGGCATAAAGACCAGCCACTATAGGAATTAAACTGATCACTGTATGCAGTATGCCTAAAGTTGAAATAGGGTGAGCCATAAAAACATCCTCTAAAATATTGAATTAAAACACTATGTTTATGTTAACAACCCAGGCGCACCCAGCAGTTTTTTTGCTGTTGTCACGCCCATAAATCACTTAACCACAACCAAACCTACTAGTAGATAGACTACATTGTGCTAAAAAAACTACTCCAAGGAGTAGCCTGAATAAGTGCAGCACTGACTGAACCTCTTATCCTCTGTTTATCGCAGCCAGCCCAGTGTCTTGGCGTCGCCCGTCCGATATGCTCGTACCAATCTCAGCCCCATTATGCTTGTGCTTTCAGTTTATTGACCAACAAATGGATAACCCGGATAAACACTGTCGGGTCGCCACTGGTGCGGGCTGATAACATAGCGCCATGCACAGTCGCCATGAACACCATGGCTTCATCTTGTGCACTGCTCTGCAACACTATGCTGCCTTGTGCCGCAGCATATTCCAGAACAGCAGCCAGCCAGGCCGTTAAATCCGTAAAATGGCCCTGCACTTCTTCTGCTACTGCAGCAGGAATTGAGGGTAATTCAGCAGCCAGCATGGCGCAGATACAAAAAAGTGAATCACCTTCACTAATGCATTTTTCCCAATAGCCCGTGTAGGCCTGAAGTTGCATCAGCGGATCGGTAATTTGCGTTTTGAGCATAGTCATACCAGCCCTCGCTTCTTCCCGATACCGCACCAGCACCGTCTTCACCAATTCTTCCTTGCTCGGAAAATGATGGTGAATACTGGCCTTGCTGATGCCAACTGATTTCGAGATGTCAGCGTAGCTGAAGCTGTTATAGCCACCTGAAGCAAGCAGTGCTCACGCACAATTCACCAGTTCGGTAGCCCTTGGAGAAAGTTCTGTATTCATAGCGCCAGTCTACCAACTAGTAGAGTGATGTCAACTCAAAAATTAAACAGGCCTCAAAAGCCGTTTGATAATAGCTGGTGAAAAGCCAAGTCAGGAACCCAATTTGCCTTGCTGGCCTTT
>CAMLSF010000246.1 GCA_946482615.1 uncultured Chromatiaceae bacterium
TACTGGGCAAGACCAGCTGCGTCTTGCTAAGTGACGCTATATCCAGAGAAAAAATTGCCATCCGCTGTTTACTGTTTTCATCACTGCTGAATAACAAAGACTTACCATCAGGAGCCCAGGAAATACGTGTTGATGTGCTACCCGCTCCACAAGAGGTTAATAATTTATCTTCAGTAGCAGAGAGACCGGGTTCACCTAAAAAGGTCAATAATCGAATTTCGCAGGATTCACGGTATTTTAGCCGCTGATAAGCTATGGCTTTGCCATCAGGCCTGAAGCTTGCGCCATAATCATCAGCGTCACTTTGAGTCAGTTGCTGAGTTTGATGACTTTGCAAATTTTGCAACATCAGTACGTTGGAATGATTTTTACTTTTTTGGTAGCTGTAGACTAAGAAATTTTTATCTTGTGAGACCGCCGGATAATACTCATAACCATCTAACGAGGATACAGGGCTCCAATTGACAAATGGTGCCTGCTTTTCCAGCTCTGAACCTTCAGGAAAAAATAACCAGCCAGCCAGAAGGCCAATAACTAATGTCGCAGCAGTTAATCCAGCCCACCAGATACGATTAATTTTTCGTTCCGCAACAGTTTGCGGTTCTTCCTGACCTTCAGAAGGCTGCGCTATCAATTGCTCCTGTTCTATGACTTTGGCAATAAAGCGATAGCCTCTCTTTGGAATAGTTTCTATATAACGGGGGGATTTGACATCATCCCCCAACACATCACGTAAAATACTGATCACACGTGCCACACGGCCATCAGTGACAGAGGTCATTTGCCAGACTTCTTTTAACAATTCTTCTTTACTGATTAAGCGGCCGGGGTTCATCAGAAAAAAGTTTAATACGCTTTGGCACAGGTGATCGAGGTCAGCCAGTTGGCTGACTTCCATCCTGTTGTTGAGTTTTGCCAGCTTGTCCAGCTGTGGCAAATACCACCACTCGTCAACTTTTAATTGCTTCTCTGGCCTGAACGACATAAGTCAATAATTCCCGTTTATTCGCAATCTGTAATTAGTGTCGCACTGACAACTTTGGGCAACAACAAAGTTCCATCACAATCATCTGCCACTGCCCTGCCCGTCCTTGCAGAAAAACGCCCCAGGGTGACATCAGGTGGTATAGCTCTGAATAAGGAGTTTGGCGGCACAGTTCTGAAATACTGACTAAATAAAGTTAAAGCACCAGACCCACCTGTTAAGCCTATAGGTTTGTTATCATCCCGACCTAACCAGATAGTGACGGATGATTCGTGCTCAAAACCGGTAAACCAGCTATCTTTATGATCACTGGAGGTTCCGGTTTTTCCGGCAAAACGAATCCCGGCAAACTGATTCGCCAGTGTTTTTGAAGTACCGCTGCGAGTGCTTTGTTGCATGGCATATTGCAACAGGTAATCTGCATCTTCTGTAACTCTTTGTTGCACAATGTTTCTGCGCTGATACAGCATAGTACCGTCTGTTTTAGTAATAGACTCTATGCTGGCTAATTTTATATAACGGCCTTTATTGGCGATGACCTGATACAGCTGCGCTACTTCTGCCGGAGTCAGCTCTACCGCCCCTAAAAATGCTGAAGGTTGCAGTTTCAGTTCACGTTCAAGCCCTAACGTCCTGAAACCATCCTGCAATGCAGGTAAACCCAGTTTTAAGCCCAAACGCACTGTAGGCACGTTGAGTGATTCGGATAAGGCCTGGATTAAAGTTACCTGCCCACGGAATCTTTTATCAAAGTTCTGTGGACTCCAGCCACCCTGACTACCTTTGAGGTGAATGGGGCTGTCATCAAGCATAGTGGCCAGACTAAACTGTTCAGGTCTGCTCAGAGCCTGCAGGTACAACACAGGTTTTACTATACTGCCAATCTGACGACGGGCATCTAAGGCTCTGTTATAACCAGCAAAATGCACAGCCTTGCCCCCTACTATAGCTTTGTACGAGCCTGCCTGATAATCGGTCACTACCATAGCAGCCTCCAGTTGGCTGTCTAACTCAGACAGTCGCTGTTTCACTGCATGCTCTGCCGCCAATTGCGCCTGGGGGTCCATATAAGTAAAGATCTTCATGCCGTCCTGAATTACTGCAGGATCTGTCACTAAGTCTTTCAGTTCACGTTTAACAGCGTCCAGATAAGACGGAGAACGGCCTTTTAAATGGTGGCCCAGAGGGATCACTGCCAGTGGTGTACTTACCGCTCGCTGGTAATCAGCATCTGACAGTAACTCTTCAGAGTGAAGCATTTTCAGCACCAGGTCGCGACGATCTTTAGCACGAGCACCAAAACGGCGGGGATCATAATAAGAAGGGCCTTTGACTATCGCGACCAGCAGTGCGTATTCCTCAGGTAATAACTCATCCAAAGGTTTACCAAAATAAAACTTACTGCCCAACGCAAAACCGTGCACTGCATTGTTGTGGAACTGACCAATAAAAATTTCGTTCAGATAAGCTTCAAGGATCTGATCTTTGCTGTAACGATAATCCAGAATTAAAGCGATCAGGGCTTCGTTCACTTTACGGATCATGGTTTTATCCGCGGTCAGGTACATGTTTTTTGCCAGTTGCTGTGTGAGTGTCGAACCACCCTGCACTGTGCGTCCAGCCATCAGATTGGCCCAAAAAGCACGAACTACAGACCAGATGGACACACCATGATGCTGGTAAAAATCCCGATCTTCTATCGTCAGCAAGGCTTCTTTAATATGATCCGGCATATCTGCCAGAGTCACCATTTCTCTGTCTTCCTGCTCTGACGACACTAAATGCTGCACCAGCTGTGGTTCAATCCGGGCTTTTTGTACCGACTTTTTCAGCTGATGATCATAAATGTTGTGTACCCTTTGACCTGCAAAAGACACCGTAAAAGCTTCTTCCTGATCATAACCATCGGCAAACTGAAAAGCGCGACGAAACACTGTCACCTTATCGCCACTCTGGCTGTATTGACCCGGGCCATTGATTTTATCCACAGCCCTGTATTGCAACAGTTCAAGCTCGCTGACTAATTGCTTTTGCGTCAGGCTTTTACCCGGAATTAACTCCAGACTACGGGCATAGACCTGAGCCGGAAATTGCCATTTATGGCTGGAAAACAAAGTAGTAATTTTGCTGTCCAGATAAATCAGATAAACAAATAAAGTCAGCAGTAATACCAGGCCAATTTTCAGCGCAAGCCACAGCATTTGTCTGGCAAATTGCGGGCGCTTTGCATTTTTGGCAGCTGGTTTTTTTCTTGGGGTACGGCTTTGTTTTTGTGTCATTTTTGCATAGCTTTTTTAGTTTTATTCGTCGGCATGGCCTCTGCAGGATTTTCGGGCCAATAATGTTTTGGATAACGGCCCTTCATTTCCTTTTTCACTTCAGCATAACTATTGGCCCAGAAACTGGCCAAATCCTGAGTCACCTGTAAAGGGCGACCCGCTGGCGACAATAAATGAATTTTCATGGCTAAACGCCCCTTTGCCACAGCAGGAGTCTCGAGCTGACCAAACATTTCCTGAATTCGGATCGACAAAATGGCTTCTCCCTCAGTGCTGTAGTGAACAGGGATCATAGATCCCGCAGCTGAACGCCAACTGTCTGGCATGCAGCTTATGAGTAGTTGTTGTTCTTTGTAACTAAGACGTTGCCACAATAAAGCGTAAAGATCTAACTTATTCAAATCATTCAGTTTTGTAAACCGACCTAAAGCCGGAGCTAACCAGACGTCTGCGTCAGCCCACAAGGCTTCATCATCCACTTTTGGCAACTGATGCTCTGGCATCAACTGCTGCATCAGTTGCAGCCTGTAACGCAGCTGCAGGGCCCGTTCAGTCCAGGGCAAAGCCTGTACACCCTGGTGTTTTAACCAATCGAGCCAGGCTTGCTGCTGCTCTGTTTCTGACAGTTTTGTATTCAGTGGTTTACGTTCCAGCACACAAGAGCCTAACATTAAACGCTGTTCAGCAATAAAACGACCTTGCTGCATATCAAAACCCACATAGGACTGCAGTTGTAAATCAGCCTGCCACTCTTGTATCAGTTGTGCCATAGTCCAGCGTGCCGCCAGACTGACTTGTGCACTTTGACCAAAATGCAAATCACAGATCACCAATACTTCAGCGCCTGCCAGAGGGCTATCCGGAAACAACACTACACCAGCATTATTGGTCAACAGATAACCTTTGCCCCTCAATAAAGCAATACGGTCAGGAAAGGCGCGGCTTAGCAAAGCCGCAGTTAAATGCTGGGGTAAATAATTGCTGACCCGGATCTGATTCTGCTGGGCCAGTTGTTTCGCCTGCTGCAATAAAGCGCCATACAAAGGTTGTTGCAGCAGTTGATCTACATCCTGCTCCCGGCTGCGGTTTGGATTTTCCAACAGAGTAGCCAGTACTACAGCTAACCAGGCCGCCCCCTGCTCACCTTGTTG
>CAMLSF010000247.1 GCA_946482615.1 uncultured Chromatiaceae bacterium
GGCGATTCATGTGTTCTGACCCCATTTTTACTTATTCTTTGTATTCAAACGCTTTAATAACCCGGGCTACGCCGTCGACATTGCGGGCTAAGTTTACGGCTCTGTCTGCTTCCTGCTGACTGACCAGCCCCATTAAAAACACTTCACCGTTTTCAGTGACAACTTTGATATTTAAACCACTGACATGCTCATCGGCCAGAAATTTGCCTTTGATGCGGGTAGTGATCCAGCTATCTTTGCTGCCCGTGGCAAAGCTGATCTCGCTGGCAATACGAAGCTGATTATGCACGTCTTTCACGCCTTCCACTCTGGATACTTCTCCAGCTACTTCGCGCACACGCTCGTTAGGCACCTGACCTGTTAACAGCACTATGCCGTTGTAGCTGGTCATATTGATATTGCCCTTTTTCTTGGTTTCAGGGTTTTCGTCTAAAGCCCGGATCACCTTCACCTGAATACTTTTATCGTCAATCTGACTGCCCAAAGTGCGTGGATCGCCTGCTGATTTCACTGCTGTGGCTCCGCCTGCTAATACAGCTGCGGCACAACCTTGTAATAACCAACTGGTGAATAACACCAGCATTAATTTATTCAACATCAAAGCTCTCCTTGTTGCGGAAACAGAGTTATGTCGATCAGTTCGCATAACGCATGCAGTAAAAAGGTATAACACTCAAACACCCGTGCAGGTCTGTGCGCCGGTACCTTTAATTCGGTATCCTGATTACCTAATAAACCTGATAATTCGCCGCTGTTATCTACAGTTAAAGCCACGACAGTCATATCTTTGGTTAACGCAGCTTCGACCGCTTTAATCAGATTATGTTCTTCCCCTGTCATTGAAATAGCCACCAGCACATCACCGGCCTGACCCAAAGCCCGCACCTGCCGGGCCAGATGATCAGGGTTTTGTTGATTGTCGGGTTGCAGGCTGGAGTTGTTACTTAACAAGGCAAAAGCCGGTAAACAAGGCCGTTCAGCTTCAAATTGATCCAACAGCAGCTGAGCAAAATGGGTGGCTAAAGCGGCAGATGCGCCCTCACCACAACAAATCACTTTGCCGCCATTGATCAGGCAATTTACCAGACTGACGGCGGCGTTTTCGATAGGCGCGGACAAAGCTTCGCCTGTCGCTATCATGGTTTGAATATTTTCAGTAAAAAGTTGCCTGATATGGTCTTGCATTAGTTCACTGTTCCTGCAAAAGCGTTTTTAATCCAGCAAATATTGGCTGGCTGTTCGGTAATAGCCACTACATCAAAGCGGCAGTGCTGCTGGCCAACACTTTGTAAATAACACAAAGCTGCGCGGCTGAGTTTTTGTTGTTTGCTTTGGGTTACGGCCGCAGCCGCTCCACCAAAGTTGCTGTTACGCCTGAATTTTACTTCAACAAAAACCAGCGTTTGTTGCTCGCGCATCACTAAATCAATTTCACCAAAGCGACAACTGTAGTTTTGCTGCACCAGTTGTAAGCCTTGTTGCTGTAAAAACACTAAGGCCTGTTGTTCATAAAACTGCCCTGTGCTTTTGCTCATTCAGGGGGTCCGTGGTGTCAGCAAACCATCTTTACTGTATTTACCCCAGGTTAACTGCCGCTGAACCTGTCCACCTGTGGATAATGCCAGATTGCCGGTTAAGCCCTGATAACGCAGCGCAGGAAATTGTTGCTGCTGCTTTAAACGGAAAATCAGCTGGTAGGAGTCGTAACCCATGGCGAACAAACGTTGCAGAGTTTCGTCCTGCTGCGGAAACAGCTGTTCAAACTGCTGGCGGAACTCTTGCTGCTGACCTGTGCTGAGCATCCATGGCATTTCAGTAAAAGTTAAACCCTGCAAGTCACGGCGATCGGTAAATTCTGCCGACTTTTGATGGCTGCGCGAACTGGCGTAGACTGGCACTGTGGTTTTAGTCGGCGCCACGGACACATCAATATAAGGTTTCAGCAAACGGGTTTGCGACGGGTCGGCTAATAAATAAATAGCGTCTATATCCTGACGACTGTGAGGTTCAGCTTTGACCCCTTCACCTGCTAACTGGCTGATTTCACGAATACGTTGCTCGCTGGAGGCCGTTTCCAATAATTGTTTAATGGTGCTTTCCATGCCCGCCTGATCAGCAAACCAATAGATTTCAGGCTCCTTGCCCGCGACTTGTTTCCAGTCACGGCTGAATTGTTCAGCCATACGCTGACTTAACGGGTTGCGGGACGCCATCAGTACAGGTTGTTTGTAGTTTTTTTGTTTAAACAGCATGGCCATTTGGTGCGCTTCATCTTCCACACTTAAAGAAAAATAAAACTTATCGGCAGATTGCTGTGCCACATCGGTTTTACCAT
Organism: uncultured Chromatiaceae bacterium; assembly: GCA_946482615.1. The sequence continues at coordinate 2,336 of CAMLSF010000247.1, forward strand.
TTAAAAACAAAGTGGGAATAGTCCAGTCTGCTTGTTGTGAGATTGCATCTACTTGTTCTTTCAGCAAAGGCCCAATGACAAAATCTACTTGCTCAGCAGCCAGTTGTTGCTGCAGCGTTGTAATGTCTGTCTGGCTGTCGATAAAAATCAAACGAGCCTGCTGGTTGGCAGAGGCGGCCAGAATACCTTGTTGTATTGCTTCGGCATGCTGGCGGAAGTTGCTGCTAAAAGGTAATAAAACGGCGATAGTTTGAGGCGAAAAAGCATCCACAGCACTTAATTGCTGAATCTCAGCGGGCAGTTGCTGTAAAGATGGCAGGCTGGAGTACTGCTGTTGCCAGTCGCTCAGCGCCTGAGTTAAAGCCGGTGTATTGCCTAAATGACGCTGATGTAACTGCAGTAATTTAGCCCAGCCCTGAGTTGTAGCGTCAGTGCTTTGACCCAGTGCCTCTAGCTGATCTGGTGTCAACATGCCCAGTTGTTGCCACAAGGCAGTTTGATGTGCGCTTTGTTCTGGTTGTAATGCAAGTAACTGCAGGTAGGTCTTCACGGCTTTATCCGGTTCTCTTCTGCTGCTTTGATACTGAGCCAGGCTTTGCAAATAGTCGGCTTTGTCTTCATCCCTGAACGAGCTTAACGAATACTGGTTGCTGAATTTTTCAATATCGTCGTGATCGCCAGCTGCGACCAGGCCCTGAAAAAACACCAGTAAGTTCGCTTGCTGCACATCAGCTGTCGCCTGGCTGGCCAACACACGGCTTATGGCCTGAGCCTGTTCAGTTTCACCTTGTTGCAAATGTGCTTTGGCGGCTTCAAGCAGTTGCCATTGTTGCTCTGACCCTTGCTGCTGCCCCGCTTGTTCAATAAAGTCGGCGCCGGACAACGGCTTTTCAATTTTAACAACTTCGACTTCCTCCTCTACTACAGGAGCAGGCTTGAGCACAGGCGCTTGTTTGACCGGAGCAGCTTGCTCTGGTGTGGAAGAACAACTGGCTAACGCTATAGCGCTGCCTAAAAGAATAAGTGGCTTCAGTTTGCTGGATTTCACAATGCACAGGTACAATGAAGGAAACATGCAGGTATCTTACTCAGTGCCGTGCCTAAGCTCAATGAATTAGAGAAATATGACCACACAAAGCGGAAATTTATACATAGTAGCCACACCTATCGGCAACTTAGATGACATCAGTCAGCGCGCTATTAAAACTTTAAGCACCGTGGCCTGGGTGGCGGCTGAAGATACAAGGCACAGCGGTAAGTTACTCAGCCACTTGGGTATTTCAGCCAAAATGCTGGCGCTGCATGATCATAACGAAAAACAACGTGCAGCCACTTTATTACAAAAATTGCAGGCCGGTGAAGACGTGGCCTTGATTTCAGATGCGGGTACGCCGCTGATTAGCGACCCGGGTTATAGTCTGGTGCGTTTATGCCGTGACGCTGGTGTGCGTGTGGTGCCTATACCTGGCCCCTGCGCTTTAATCAGCGCCTTATGCTGTGCTGGTTTACCTACAGACAAATTCCATTTTATTGGTTTTTTACCAGCCAAAAGTCAGCAACGCCAGAATGTGCTCAGCGCTATTCCACAAGGGGTAGGTACTTTAATTTGTTATGAAACAGCGCGTCGTATTAAAGACTGTTTAGAAGATGTAGTGAAGGTGTTTGGCGTTGAACGTGAGCTGGTTTTGGCCAAAGAGTTGACGAAGACTTTTGAAAACTTTGTCTACGGCACAGCTGCAGAGATCACCGCCTGGTTAGATGAAGACCCGGCCCGTTGTCAGGGTGAAATGGTGCTGATGATAGCGCCGACTCTGGCTGCTGAAGAGGACATTAACCCGGCTGCTCAGCAAACTCTGAAGTTGCTGATGAGCGAATTACCCCTGAAAAAAGCTGCTGCTTTAACAGCTGAAATTCACGGGGAAAAGAAAAATGCTTTGTATAAGCTGGGGTTGAGTTGGGG
>CAMLSF010000248.1 GCA_946482615.1 uncultured Chromatiaceae bacterium
CCGGTTCCATCCAGTCCTGGCAGCAAGACTATGGTTAGTGCAGTTTTTACTTTCATCGCTCTGCCTCTGATCCCTCTTTATGCTCAGTGTACCTGAGCCAGATGACAAAGGCCTGACAAAAACCCTGACGCTTACAAGTTAATAACTTGTCACATTTTTCTGTTGTTGTGAATGCAATAGCATTGATATGCTTGGGGAACTTTCGTTACAGCTCTGGCTACAAGGACATGTCATGCTCAGGATTTCTGCATATCAAATAGAAAAAAGTTACAGCTCTGTCAAAGCCGTCAACCGTATTAGTTTTGATGTTCAGTCAGGTCAGATTTTTGCACTGCTGGGCCCTAATGGCGCAGGTAAATCCTCTCTTATTCGAATGCTGGTTGGCTTAACCCGCCCCGATGCAGGGCAAATCACCATTGAATATAAAGGTGAGCAACTGAGTGCATTACCAAAGCGTTGTTATGGCTATTTGCCGGAAGACAGGGGCTTGTATCAGGATAAAACAGTACGACAGAACCTGACTTATATAGCTAAGTTAAGGGGCATGGCTGCAGCAGATATCAGCGCTGCGATAGTGCAGTGGTGCACCCGACTCGATTTGCTGGAAAAAATGGACGACAACTTAAATAAACTGTCCAAAGGCAATCAGCAAAAAGTCCAGCTGATTAGCTGCGTATTGCATCAACCCGATCTGTTGATTTTAGACGAACCTTTTTCGGGCCTGGATCCGGTCAATCAGGAACATGTGTTGTCCATACTGACCGAGTTAAAACAACGTGGTACCACAGTGATTTTAAGTGCTCACCAAATGGCCTTGATTGAACGTTTAGCCGATCAAATGTTACTGCTGAACAAAGGCGAGCTGGTAGCTCAGGGGAGTCTGGCACAGGTTAGTGTACAGTTGGATCCGAAACAGTGGTTTGAAGTCAGCTTTGAGCAGCAGGTGAACTCTGAAGCTTTAGAAGGCTTAACTGCAGTGACTGAGTTCAGAATCCTGACGCCCACTAGAATTCAGCTGACCTTATCAGCGGATTTTACTGTCAGTCAATTGCTGCAGCAGCTCAGCTGTCTGGCTGAACTGGCCGATTTCAGTCGTATCCAACCCAGTTTGCATCAGTTGTATCTCACCGCAGTACAGCAACATAACCAACAACAGCAGGTGCATAAACCAGAAAGTGTGCCAACAAGTGCAGAAGGAGATGCCGCATGAATTTATGGACCATAGCCGTTTTTGAGTTTCAACGTTATTTCAAATGGAAGCAGGAGATCATCAGTATTGGTCTGATGCTGCTGTCTTTAGTGGTAATGAGTGCCTGGCCACTGGTTAAAACCTGGCTGGATAATGATTACAAAATAGCTCTGGTCAGCAGCGTCACCCCGCCACTAATCAGTGGTTTTCAGATCAGCCAAATTCCTGTCGATTCAGCCGAAACGGCGCTGGCTGGTGTGGGTGATGTCTGGGATTTGGTGGCGCAGGTCCAGGACGATAAGCTGGTGATGACGGCAGAATCCAGCGCCAGCTGGCAGGATAAAATGACACCAGAGCTACAGAACTGGCTGCAAAAACAACGAATTCATCAATTGCCACTGAGCGCAGAGCAAAAAACTATCATCAATACTCTGCCTGAAACCCAATTAGTTTTCCTGAAAAAGGACTCCGCCAAACAAAATAAAGAACAGCAAATGGTCAGCGGCGGTTTATTGATCCTGCTCGGTATTGGCGTGTTCTCAGGTTTTGGTTTTATGTTTACCGCCATCACCACAGAAAAGCAGCAACGGGTGACGGAGCAGTTACTGACGCTGATCAGCACCAAAGAATGGATCGACGGTAAAATTTTAGGTATTTCGTTGTTTTGCCTAAAAAGTATGGTCACCACAGGTTTGTTTTTATACCTGATGATCCAGGCGCTTTCACTGGCGAAAGGTAAAGGTATGTTTGTGTTGCCTATCACCCCTCTGGAACTGGCCAGCGCCTTGATTTTTGTCAGTTTAGGTTTGTTGCTGATCAACAGCTTTATGGCAGGTTTTGCCGCTACTATTGACGACCCAAACCACTCCAGCCGCTCTCTTGTGATGTTTTTACCCACAGTGCCTTTAGCTGTAGTGTTCAGCGCTATGGATAATGCGGAAGGCACCCTGATGCAAATTTTAAGTTTGTTTCCTCTGACCTCTTTCGCCGCTATGCCGATGCGAATGACCTCAGTATCCGTGCCCTGGTGGGAGTGGATTTTATCGCTGGTCTTATTGATCGCCTGTTTGTTCTGGCTGAAAAATGCCGCCAGCCGGGTGTTTGAATTGGGCATTCGGATGTATGGCAAAGAACCAGAGTGGTCTTTACTGATGAAAACCTTTTTGTTTGCCAGGGTAAAAGATTAAAAAACAAGCAACTGGTCTGTGAAGCTGTTGAAAACCTACTGAACTCTCTGTGACTGTTATACTCTTACTACATAACCGGGTGCCACTGACCCGGTTTTAACACAAAGGATAGTTCGCATTTTGTTGTACAGGACTCTGGCCATTCTGGCACTGTTTGCCGCCTCTGCCGCCGCAGCGCATCCCCAAATAGAGCTCAAGGGCGTTTCTGGCCCCCTTGCTGATAACATTGAACTTTATTTAGACAGATTGCCTGCGAAAAACAACCTGGGTTCCAGGCGTTTTCAAAACAAAGTCATTGAAGATGTCAAACTCGCCGCCCGGGCTGTTGGTTATTACCGCATGAGCATCGAGCCAAGCCTGGTTGGCAAAGAGAAAAAACAAAAATTACGGCTGACCATTCAGCCAGGCGAAGCTTTACGGCTGAAATCCGTCAAAGTGGAAATTCTGGGGGAAGCAGCCACAGATCCTGAGTTCGCCAAACTGGTCAAACAAATAGGGCCTAAGGTGAATCACAGGGTGCATCATGGCCGTTATGAAGAAATCAAAAATCAGCTGAACTCACTGGCTTTGCGCCGTGGTTATTTTCAGGCGAAATTTGTAAAACAGGAATTGTCGGTGGCTCCCCGCTTGCTGCAGGGTTTTATCCATATTCAATTTGACTCAGGCCCACGTTATCACTTTGGTGAAGTTAGCTTTGAAGGCAGCCAAATTCGTAATGAGCGTTTAAGTTCCATGTTGCCTTTTAAACCCGGCGATCCTTATTTATCCAGTCAGCTAGGAGAACTGAATCAACGTCTGGCGGAGACCAACTGGTTTCGTAGCATAGATGTCACTGTGGACGATCCGGAAAACGTTGAACAACAACTGGCGGTGAAGATTAAAGTCGAACCTCAAATCCGTAACACAGTGGAGACAGGTGTGGGTTACTCCACCGATCTGGGGCCCCGCATCAAACTGAACTGGAACAAACCCTGGCTCAATGACAGAGGTCACAGTTTATCCAGTAAAATGGCCTTGTCTGGTCCGGAACAAACAGTGGAAGCTGGTTATAAATGGCCGAAAAAAAATGTCAGCGAAGATTTTTATAAACTGAACTTTGGTATCAAAAATAAAGATCTGGAAGACACCCGTAGTCAGGAATACAACACCTCTTTAGAGCGGCACTGGTTATTAGAGGACGCCTGGTACAGAACCGCCTCTGTGCGCTGGTTATACGAAGATTATGTACAGGGTACAGACTCCGGCAGCGCCAATCTGATTATGCCCGGCATCAGCTTCAGCCGCAGTTGGGACAGTGGTGGCAGTATGCCATCCAAAGCCAGCCGCTATTTAATTGGTACTGAAGTCTCAGATCCGGCCTGGGGCTCTGACAGCAGTTTTGTGCGTATACGCAGTCGTGTTGGCTGGATAGGGTCTTTTTCCGATGATCAGCGTTATCTGGTGCGAATAGATGCAGGTGCGGTGCTGATGGAAGCCATCACCGACCTGCCCCCTTCCCTGCGGTTTTTCGCTGGTGGTGACAACAGCATTCGTGGTTATTCCTACGAATCTATTTCTCCTGTGGATACCGAAGGCAGTTTACTTGGTGCCCGTTATCTGGCCACTGCCGCACTTGAGTATCAGCACAGGGTGTCAGGAAACTGGTGGGCTGCGGCATTTTTTGACGCAGGCAGTGCCTGGAATGACAAAGCCGATATTTACCGTGGTGTAGGTTTAGGTGTGCGCTGGGCCTCCCCTGTTGGCCCTATTCGTATTGATCTGGCCTGGGGATTGGATGTGCCCTCCAATCAGGCCCTGCAGTTGCATTTTAGTTTGGGGCCCGAGTTATGAGTACAGAGCACAATACAATGCCTGATGTAAAAAACCTC
>CAMLSF010000249.1 GCA_946482615.1 uncultured Chromatiaceae bacterium
CATTACCAGACCAAAGATGCACAGAGCTACTTTTTACGAAAACTAGCTGAACCTGGTGGCAATACCAAAGCCAACCAGTACGGCTTGGCATTGACCTATTTTGATGACAAGCAAGTGGAGAAGGCCGAGCAAATAATCAGCAAACTGCGTCAGCAAGAACCTGATAACTTGTTTTATATTGATGCCTATACCGATATTCTGCTGGCACAAGGCAAAGCAGAGCAAGCCATGAGCATGCTGGAGCAACAATACCTGCTGAAACCTAATAATCAGGTCATCACCCTAAACTATGCCAATGCAGCCATTCAGGGAAAAGCCCACAGGTTAGCTGTGCATTTACTCAGGAATTTACTCTATTACAAGAATGATATTTTTCTTGCGTATGAAATGCTGGCAGACACCTACAAAGCAATGGAAGACTACGCACGTTATTATGAAGCCAGAGCTGATTTGTATTATCAAATGGCGGTTTACCCTAAAGCTATTGATGATTTAAACGAAGCGTTAAACCATGTTGGCAAAAATAATACCTTAGAAAACAGACGGATTGAGGCCAAGAAAAAACAATGGCAAACCGAACTCAATCGTCTGAAACGTTTGTAACATCAAGGCGCTATTTATGATTACGCTTTATCACAATAACCGCTGTTCAAAAAGCCGGGAAGCCCTGGCTCTGTTGGAACAAAGCGGTAAAACTTTTACTGTGCGTTATTATCTGGAGCAGCCTTTATCTGCACCTGAACTGGCGGCGTTACTCAAGGCGCTGCAGCTACCTGCCCGTGATTTGTTGCGCAGCAAAGAAGACGAGTACAAAACATTAGGGCTTTCCAACCCTGCCCTGTCTGAACAACAGTTAATAGAAGCCATGGTGCAGCACCCGAAACTGATGGAAAGACCAGTACTGCAAGTGGATAACAAAGCTGTCATCGCCCGTCCTGCCGATAAGATGCTGGCCTTGCTGGTATGAAGGTTCAGTTACTGATTTTGTATTATTCCCGTCACGGCTCTGTGGCCGCTTTAGCTGAAAAAATTGCTATTGGTGCCCAGCAAGCCGGAGCTGAAGTGATGCTGCGTACAGTGCCGGCTATAGATGGCTCTGAGTCTGGCAGGCACCCGCTGGTCACGGAACAGGATCTACTCAATGCCGATGGTTTTGCCTTTGGCAGTCCTGTGCGTTTTGGCAATATGGCTGCAGCACTGAAAGCCTTTTGGGACAGCACCAGCAGCTTGTGGCTTAAAGGCGCACTGATGGACAAGCCCGCCGGAGTTTTTACCTCCTCCGGCAGCATGCATGGTGGTAACGAAGCCAATTTACTCAGCATGACCCTGCCGTTGTTGCATCACGGTATGCTGGTGATAGGCTTGCCTTATCTGGAGCCTGAATTGCATCAAACCCAAACAGGCGGCACTCCTTATGGCCCAAGCCATGTCAGTGGTTTGGCCGGTTCCGATGCTTTAAGTAAAGACGAACACCAGCTGGCCATTCAATTTGGCAAACGTTTAGCTTTAGCTGCTATTGCTTTAAAAACTTCCGGATTTAACACCTTATGAATGATCTCTCTGTGGCTATGGCCCCTTCTACCCGACTTTATTTATGGCTTGGCCGTACAGGTTTTACCGGGCTTTTTTTATTGATCCCTGCCTGGGTGTTATGGCTGGCACCGCCGGAGCTGGGCAGTGCCAGGGTATTGCTGGCGTTGTTATGGACACCTTTATGGTTCCCACTCTGGGGCATGATCACAGGAAAAGCTTACACCTTCGCCTGGGCTAACTTTATTGTGATGCTGTATATGATCCACAGCCTGACCCATCTGTGGGTAAGCTCTGGTACTGAGTTTTGGCTGGCCCTGCTTGAACTGCTGTTTTCTGCGCTGATGTTTGTTGGCTGTACTTATTACGCCCGCAACAGAGGCAAGGAGTTGGGCTTAAAAATCCCTAAACTGAAAGACGATCCAATAAGAACAGCCAAAGACTAATCTGAAACTTCAATTGCAGCGTAGATAACCGCAGAGTAGTTAACGACGTGCGGTTATGAACCCTGTAATAGCTTTATTTCCACTGAATACCCTGCTGCTGCCGCAAGGCCGAATGCGCTTGCGTTTATTTGAACCCCGCTACTTACGCATGATGAAAGAAGCCAGCAGTGGCAAACGCCCTTTTGCGATGGCCAGCCTTAACCCACTGGTCAGCCAGCAACATGCCGATCGTATTTGCCCAGAAGTGACCCTGGTCTCTATTGTTGATTTTGAGCAGTTACCTGATGGCTTATTAGGCATTACAGTCGAAGGATTAGGCCGCTATCAGATTATCAAAAGATGGCAGGAGCAGGATCAGCTGCATGTGGCAGAACTGGCACCTCTGCCGTTCTGGACAGCGGAAAATACCAATGCCGGACAACAATTGCTGTGGCATAAATTACAGCTGGTATTCAGGCAATATCCTGAACTTGAAAAGCTTTACCCTGAACCTGAACAACAGAACTTATGTTGGCTGGTGTCCCGCTGGATGGAACTGCTGCCACTGACACCGCACTTAAAACGCCAGTGGCTCAACCAGGATTTGGCTGAAACAGCCAAAGACCTGGAGCTCTGGCTGGAAGATAGTCTGGAAGAAATCAGCTAGCGGTCAGTTAATGCCTAAATATTTGTGCACCTGCACACTTAAACGCCAGTTGTATTCTTTACAGAATTCAATAGCTAACTGTGTCGCTTTGGCTTTTTGACTAATAGGCTGCAAATAGACCAGTTTGTCAGTTAAATCCAGGCCCTGCAGTAGCTCCAGCAGCTCTTCAATATGCTTTTCCATAGCTACGGGGTGTTTAATCTCATTGGCACGCTCCAGCGCAGTACGCAGCACCTGATAGCCCCCCTTCATATTCACTTTCGGGGATACTGTAACCCAGGTGTTTTCTGGTGCCAGAATTTCAAAAGTGCCACTGGTTTCAATTTGAGTTGAAAAGCCACGCTCATGCAATAACTCACATAAGGGCCTTAAATCGTACATACAAGGCTCACCGCCTGTGATCACTACATGTTTGGCACGGTAACCTTTATCGGCAAATAACTGCACGACTTCGGCAGACGACAAGCTGCACCAATGATCCGAATCGGCTTTTTTCTCTAAAATGGCGGCGGGACTTAATTGCAGATCCGGATCGATTTCCCAGGTCTGTTTGGTATCACACCAGGAGCAGCCAACAGGACAGCCCTGTAAACGCAGAAAAATAGCTGGAGTACCGGTGTAACTGCCTTCACCCTGAATGGTCTCAAATATCTCGTTTACTTTATACACTTTATGGGGTTTTCCTTTAGCTACGGGCTCAGATACAGTACAATGCGCGCCCGAAATTTTGCCCATTATAGCGAGAGAGTCAGACAGATGCCGCAAAAAGTTGTTGTGATCTATTCCGGCGGTATGGATTCATTTACCGTGCTGCACAAAGCCATAGCAGATGGTCATGAAGTCTATGCCCTGTCGTTTAACTATGGTCAGCGCCATGTGAAAGAACTGATCTGCGCCAAAAACGTCTGCGAAGAATTAGGCGTCCCCCATAAAGTGGTGGACATTTCCGCTATAAATCAGTTACTGGCAGGGTCCAGCCTGATGGCGCCGGACAGTACCCATGAAGACATTCAAATCCCTGAAGGCCATTATGCCGCCGATACGATGAAATCCACTGTGGTGCCCAACCGCAATATGATTTTATTGTCCCTGGCTGTAGGTTATGCCGTGTCGCTGAATGCGCGCGCTGTGTATTACGGTGCCCACTCTGGCGATCATTTTATTTACCCGGATTGCCGTCCTGAGTTTGTGCACAAAATGAATGATGTCTGTCAGGTTGCCAACTACGAGCCTGTGGACATTGTCAGCCCTTATTTAAGCCAGACTAAAATTGAAATTTTACGTGATGGTTTAGCTATGGGTCTGGATTACAGCAAAACCTGGACCTGCTACAACGGCCGTGAAAAAGCCTGTGGTAAATGTGGCTCCTGTCAGGAAAGGCTGGAAGCCTTTGAGCTGAATAAAGCAACAGACCCTTTAGCCTACGAAGGCTGATCTACTCGTTTTACTTGAAGCCGCAGCTTTGTTGACTACGCTACTCGCCCCAGTCACATAGGACTTCTATGCTCCTGGGGTCTCGTTCGCTTGTCGCCTCCCTGCAACGTCAATTAATTAACCTGAACCCGGGATAAGCCGCGTCGCTGAATAGGCATCTTTTTGCGCCTCTCTGCGTTGCTCT
>CAMLSF010000250.1 GCA_946482615.1 uncultured Chromatiaceae bacterium
ACTTTACTCTGCCGCCACAGCGTAAATTCTGATACCATTTCAGCAGTTTCATATTAATGGAAGTCCCTATGATCAAAGTATTAAGTGTGTTTGGTACCAGACCTGAAGCCATCAAAATGGCGCCTCTTGTGAATTTATTAAAAGAAACTCCGGGTATCGATAGCAAAGTCTGTGTCACAGGCCAACACAGAGAAATGCTGGATCAGGTGCTGAAGCTGTTTAATATAGTTCCAGACTATGATCTGGCTATTATGAAAGCAGGTCAGGATTTATATGACGTCACCACCAGCATACTGCTGAATATCAAACCTGTTCTGCGCGACTTCAAGCCCGACATAGTGTTAGTGCATGGTGATACCAGTACCACTTTTGCTGCGGCTTTAGCCTGTTATTATGAGAAAACTGCAGTGGGTCATGTAGAAGCAGGGCTTCGCACCGGTAATATCTATAGCCCCTGGCCGGAAGAAGCCAATCGTAAGCTGACAGGTGCTTTAACTAAACTGCACTTTGCGCCAACAGCGACATCACAGCAGAATTTGCTACGAGAAAATGTCGACCCAGCGGGTATAGTAGTCACAGGCAATACAGTGATTGATGCCTTACATCAGGTGGTGGCAAAAATTGATGCGGATGCCAATTTAACCAAAAACTTTGAACAACAGTTCCCTTATGGCTTAAATGGTCGCCGTTTGGTGCTGGTGACAGGCCACAGACGTGAAAGTTTTGGTGGTGGTTTTGAACAAATATGTGCCGGTTTAAAACAAATTGCCCAGCAGTTTCCGGATACAGATGTTGTTTACCCTGTGCATTTAAACCCAAACGTGCGCGAACCTGTATTTCGTTTGTTAAGCGATACGTCCAACGTTCACCTGATAGAGCCGCAGGATTATCTGCCTTTTGTTTACCTGATGAGCCGCAGCACCCTGGTGTTAACTGACTCTGGTGGTATTCAGGAAGAAGCACCATCTTTAGGCAAACCAGTATTGGTGATGCGGGACACCACAGAGCGCCCTGAAGCTGTCGAAGCAGGCACAGTGAAACTGGTAGGTACTGACGCACAAGTGATAGTGCGGGAAGTTAGCCGTTTGTTAACAGACAAAGCCTATTACGAACAAATGAGTTTTGCCCATAACCCTTATGGTGACGGCAAAGCCTGTGCCCGTATTATAGAAGCGATCAAGGCAAGCTTTTAGAACTATGGTGTTGGTTGAATAGTCAGCGGAATGTAATTCAATGTTTCGCTGCTGTTACTTTAAATGCACTAATTTTTATTAGACAAAAACAGCGTAATTCGCTAAAGTCGCCGCCGGTTTCGTTGGGTTAAGAACCGTAAAGGAGCTTTTAGCATCAGGATGTGCAGAAATCCTCTCTGAGTTACTTCTGACATACAGCTGGTTTGGCGAAAAAAATCGTTTAAAAAGAACAACATTCTGTGCGTTTTTTGTTTGTTAACAAAAATAGCTAAAAATTTATCTGAACATAGCTTCCGCAAGCCAGCTTGAAAGCAACTGCTGAAGCCAGTTTATGCTTGGAAAAACAAGCAAAGCAGGTAAACTACTTGAGTTTTTGCTGGATCTAACAAATACACTATCTGGAGTTATAGCGTGCTAAAACTGTTTAAAACTTGTGTGCTGGTGGCTTTTTTTGCTGCATTGCCCGTGTCTGCTGTGACACCTTCTCCTGCAATGATTGCGCAGTTTCAAAACTTATCTCCTGCCGAGCAGCAACGTTTAGCTAAACAATATGGCATAGAGTTACCAACGGGGGCCGCTGGTGCTGCAAGCTCTCAGCAGGCTCAGCCTCAAGTGTTAGTGCCACAACAACAAAGTGTTATTGTTGAAAATCTGGCTTCTGAACCTGTTAGCACTGCCAGTGAGTCTCTGCGCTTTGGTATGAATATGTTTAATTCACAAATCAGTACTTTTGCTCCGGTAGACAACGCTCCTGTGCCAGAGAATTACCGTTTAGGCCCGGATGATATTTTACTGCTGCAATTATTTGGCAAACAAAACAGCAGTAATGAACTTATTGTAGGTCGTGATGGTTCAGTCAACCTGCCAGAAATTGGCCCGGTCAATGTCAGTGGCATGTCTGTGTCTCAAGCGTCTGATCTGATAGCCAATAAAGTACGTGAAGCCATGATAGGTGTTGATGCAGCCATTACTATGGGCAAACTGCGTACTATCAATATTTTTGTCGCTGGTGAAGCCAAAACGCCTGGTATGTTTGCTGTATCGGCGTTAACCACTGTCACTCAATCTTTGTATCTGGCTGGCGGTGTGTCCGAAATAGGTAGTTTGCGTGATATTCAGGTCAAACGTGGTGGTGCTACTGTAGGGCGTTTTGACTTATACGACTTATTATTACGTGGTGACAGCTCAGGCGATATTCAGCTGCAACATGGCGATGTTGTTTTCGTTGCACCAATAAAAGCCACTGTGCAGGTAACAGGTGAAATTAAACGTGCAGCCATCTACGAAGTAAAATCCGGTGAAACTATTGATACTTTGCTGAGTATGGCTGGTGGTACTAAAGCAGGAGCTTATCCTCAGTCTGTGGTGTTGGAGCGTTACAACAGTAATAACTTACGCGACTTACTGAACCTGGATTTAACCAACCCGGTAAACCGTCAAATGGCGCTACGTGATGGCGACTTATTACGTATTGCCGAAACCTCTCCCCGTATTGAAAATGTGGTGACTGTTGCTGGCGCTGTAGTGCGCCCTGGCTTTTATGCCTGGCAACAAGGTATCCGTATCAGCGATTTAATTAAGTCCTTTTGGTCTGATTTACATATGTCGGCCGATCTGGATTACGCTTTAGTAGTGCGTGAAGTGAACAACGCAGGCGATATAAAGGTGCTGCAATTCAGTTTGGCGGAGGCTATTAACCAGCCTTCAGGTGAGGCTAACCTTAGTTTAAAACCAAGAGATATAGTTTTAGTCTTTCATCATGCCAATGAGACTATAGATAGAGAAAAGCTAAGCGCTTATATCCGCAACCAAATTAAACAGCGTTACAACTTGCCGGCTGATGTTAAATGGACTGCTGAAGACGATCTGTCATCCAAAGCTTTTCAGAGTATGCTGCAGTACGATACTCAGATGGCGAATAATCAGGGACAAGCCGGTAGAGCTTCTACCGCTGGTGAATTACGTATTATCGATGCACAAACCACGGTAAATGCGGATGTGACAGGACAGCCTGTTGTTGCTACGCCGGATTTAGGGCGGGGAGCTTTACCCGCTATCATGCAGCAACTTATGCTGCAACTGTATAGAGACAAAGATGTACTGGCATTATCGGCCAGCTTTAACAGAACCGAATTGTTATATCCTTTATTACAGAAACTGAAAAACCAGGTGCGTCGTGGTGCCGACCCATTAATTCTTTCTGTCAGCGGAGAAGTAAAAGTACCGGGTGATTATCCTTTAACCGAAGGTGCTACAGTCGCCAGTTTAATAGCGGCCGCCAGTGGTTTAACTGAATCTGCTTTTTTAAACAGAGCTGAACTGACACGCGCTGCTGTTGCTGCCGACAGTAACAGCATCCAGGTAAATAACATTGCTGTAGATTTAAACAAAGTATTTTCTAAAGACGAGGTAGTTGTTTTACAACAACGCGACCGGTTGAATGTTTTCCCAATCCCGGACTGGAATATCAACCGTACTATTGAAGTGCGTGGCGAGGTTAAATTCCCTGGGCGTTATACCATTCAACGTGGTGAAACCTTATCTAATGTACTGAACAGAGCCGGTGGTTTAAACCGTAACGCCTTTATGGCAGGCGCTATTTACACCCGTGAAGATATTAAAGAGCGTGAGCGGGTACAAACTAAAAAGTTAGCAGCGCAGTTACGTGCAGATATAGCTACTAAAAGTTTGTCTGAATCTGGCATTAAAAGTACTCCACAAGATGCTTTGCTGATGATTAAACAGCTGGAAGAGCAACCTCCTGTAGGGCGTTTAGTTATTGATTTACCATCAATTTTAGCAGGCCAGCCAGATTATGACGTACAAGTACAAGACGGCGACTTATTATATATACCCCGAGTTGATAACACAGTGTCTGTTGTTGGCGAAGTGCAACACGCCAGTAGCCATAGATTCCAGTCAGATCTTTCAGTAGAAGATTATTTAAAACTGGCAGGTGGTACCCGCAAGCGTGCTGACGAAGAGCGGGTATATGTGATTAAAGCCGACGGTTCCGTCATGATGCC
>CAMLSF010000251.1 GCA_946482615.1 uncultured Chromatiaceae bacterium
GCGACCCCCGGCGTGACAGGCCGGTATTCTAACCGACTGAACTACCGCTCCGCGCCAATACAATGCAGTATTTTCAATTGGGTATGCTGCGTTGCGGCGGGAATAATACGGATTCACCAGTGGGCCGTCAACGACTTTTTTGCCGCTTTTGTTTATTCCTTAATCATCCGGTAAAGAAAGTTCCAGAATGTCGTTTTTCTTGCCGTTTTTTTGTCCCTGGCTGGTCATTTTTGCTTCACCTGGCCCTGGCATAGCAATGGAATCTAAATCCATCGAGTTATTCTTTTTCGCAAACAATGTTTTAAAAGAACGGTCGGTAGCGACCATCCAGATAGCAAAACCACCACCACCGAGAATAACAATGTTACTCAGGATCACCAGAGCCCAGGGAAAAGCTTTTTCCTCTTGTTCTACTGGCTCGCTGGCAACTGGTACCAAAGAAGCTTTTGCCAGCTCAATAGCGGCAGCAGATGCCGCATTATCTTCAGTGCCTGCAGCCACTGCAGGTTCAGGTTCAACCACTTCAGCCACAAAAGAAGCCTGAGGCAAGGTAATCACCACATCACGCCCTGTCACAGTTTGAGCAAATAACGTGCTTTCTACCTTATAAGTACCGCTGGCGTAATTAACAATCTTCAGCTTTTTATCCACTTCGGCACTTTCGCCTAAAGTAAAACTTTGCACTTCATTGTTAGGAAAACGAACTTTACCCTGCAAAGCCACAGACTTTGGATTGATCACCGGATCTGTCACCTTAAAGGTTAACCAATGTAAATCTTCTGCTTTTGTCGCCTGAGCCACCTCAAAACTGATCGGGCTTTTATGCAGTATCACTGGTTCCTGTATCACTTCACGGGTGTATAAAGGTGTTTTCACCACAAATTTAGGTTGCCACTGACCAGGTTTCATTTCTAGTCTAAATTCACCGGTAAAAATACCATCTCTTGGCTTTTCGTCGAAGTTACGGCCATCATCGGCAAAAGTCGTCAGTTCAATAACACCTGCCCCAAAATTCTCGTGCTCTGCATTATTACTACTGATAAACAATACATCCAGACGCAACAAATCACGGAAATCTTTGGCGACTATGGGTTTTCCCCCATTCGTCAGTGTTGCCGTCACTTTAATAATTTCGCCAGCCATCAGATGATCAGGTAATGGATCCACCTTCAGTTCAATATCCGTCAGCACCATAATTTTACTTTCAGGCAGTATCTGTCCTAATGCCTGCCAGGGGCCCGGTGTTGGCCGTTTAATTTTAATCAAATCGTAGGTCTGATCGTCGTACCACTGCACATCCTGATCACTGGCATTGACCACATTAATTTTGCTGCCATCAGGCCTGACCAAAATCACGGAGGGCGACCCCCTCTTGCGGAAAAACACCATAGTAATTTCGTCCACCTCGTAATCGATGCGGAATCTGTTATCAAAAAGTGGGATCTGGTTTTTAGCTGGCAAATCCGGTAACAGACTTAAGCCAGTTGGGTCCTGCACATCAGGTTGTGTTTCAGTAGTTGTAGCCGCATTCTGCGCCATAAGCTGTAGGCTAAAACAGAACAACAACAGAGAAATTAATTTCGCCACAAACAGCTTCCTCCTTTTTTCTGCACCAGATCAAGCCGCTGCTCATGCGACTGCAATTCAGTGTCAGAAGCAAAAATAACAGGCAAACGGCTGGTCCTTTTCAGCTGCCCTACCACCAGGTTTTGTTCGGTTGAAGCTTGTTCCTCATTGGCTAAATTTAAGCTGACCTGCCCGCCTGTCATCGCCAGATATACATCAGCCAGAATTTCAGCATCTAATAAAGCGCCGTGTAAGGTACGGTGGCTGTTATTGATGTCGTAACGACGGCACAAAGCGTCGAGGTTATTTTTTTGGCCCGGATGCGCTTCACGCGCCATTTTTAATGTATCCAGCACGGCACAAATATCAGTGACAGGCGCAAGAGCCGGGCGCAGCAGATTAAACTCGTGGTTGATAAAGCCGACGTCGAAGGCTGCGTTATGGATCACCAGTTCTGCACCAGCAATGTACTGGCAAAACTGCTCGGCTATATCCGCAAAACGGGGTTTGCCAATTAAAAACTCATTGGTAATACCGTGAACCGCTATAGCTTCCTGATCAATCAGCCGGTCCGGTTGTAAATAGACATGGAAATTGTTGCCAGTCAGCCGCCGGTTAATCAGCTCGACGCAACCAATTTCAATGATGCGATGGCCTTCCTGTGGACTTAAACCTGTGGTTTCGGTGTCGAGTACTATCTGTCTTTTCAGCATTCTGATTCGTGTTCTTAGCGCTTTTACGTTAGATTATACGCCGATTTCAGTTGTGGGAAGCATCGATGCGTAAAAGGGTTGCGATTTATACAGACGGGTCTTGTCTTGGAAACCCGGGACCGGGTGGTTACGGCGTAGTTTTACGTTATCAACAGCATCAAAAAGAAATGTCTGCCGGCTATCAACAAACCACCAATAACCGCATGGAATTGCTGGCTGCTATTGTCGGCCTTGAAAGTTTAAAGCAGCCTTGTGAGGTGGATTTAACCACAGACAGTCAGTATGTACGTTTGGGTATTACGCAGTGGCTGGCCAACTGGAAAAAAAACAACTGGAAAACCAGTCAAAAAGAGCCGGTGAAAAATCAGGATTTATGGCGCCGTTTAGATGCAGCCTGTCAGGGGCATAAAGTAAATTGGCATTGGGTAAAAGGCCATGCCGGTCATCCAGAAAATGAGCGTTGTGATGAATTAGCCCGGGTTGCAGCAACCCATCAGGCGACAGAAGTGGATGAAGGTTTTCAGCCTTCCTCCTGATCAGCTCCTGAACAGTCAGCGGATGATTGGCCACAACAGCGATGCTGCAGTAGCAATGAGTAACACAGAAAAAGTTTTCCGCACCCATAACTGTGGAATGTAAGCGGATAAGACAATGCCCAGCAGACTGCCACCAGCGCCTATCAAACCTAACCAGCCAATCAGCTCCAGAGGTAAAGTTTGGCCTTGCAGCGACATCAGCCAGTAGTGACTGATAAAACCTGTACTGCTTTGCAGAAAAATAAGTGCCAGACTACAAGCTATAGCACCGGACATAGGGATAGCTGTTACAGCCAGCAGTAAGGGCACTATTAAAAAGCCACCGCCCACTCCTACTAATCCGGTTAATAATCCAAGACTCATCGCCAAAACAGCCAATAACAAAGGAGAATTAATTCTCCACTGCCAAATCGTTTGACGCCACATATTAGCGGCACTCACCAGCATCAAAACAGCCAGGATCAGCAGTTGTATCGAAGAGTGCAGCCATTGAGCTAAAGCGACGCCAAGCAGAGTGCCAACAAAAGCAGGCACGGCAAAACGTTTAAATAAAACAAAGTCGAGATGACGACGCCACAGGTAAGGCAATAAAGCGATAAAGCTGATTTGAGCCACCACACCCAAAGACGAGACTATGGCCACTTTTTCCGGCAGCTGCACTAAATGCACCAGCACAGGGACGGTAAGAATAGAGCCGCCTGATCCTAACAACCCCACACTTAAGCCGATAATTAAAGCTGAAATCAGTACCAGAGCCGACATAACAAACCAGAGATTTTTTAATAACCAAAAGAAATATTATGCTTCAATAAAGGAATAAGCAAGCAGACTGAATGCTGTACAAAAAGAATAAAAAAGGCCAGCTTATGCTGACCTTTTACCACAGATGACTAAATCACTTAGTCAGCTTTTAATAAAGCTTCTACTTCTTTAACAAAATCAGCATCGTCTGGTGACACCTTACTGCCAAAGTGTTTGACCTGTTGTTCATCTTTGCTGACCAGGTACTTGTTAAAGTTCCAGGATGGCTTTTCACCCGTTTTGGCAATCAAGGCTTTAAATACCGGGTTGACGTCATCCCCCCGTACAGCGCTGGTCGCGAACATAGGGAAAGTTACACCGTAATTGATGTAACAGACTTCAGCGGTTTTCTCCGCGTCATCATGTTCCTGCATAAAGTCATCTGAAGGGAAACCCAATACCACTAAACCCTGATCTTTGTATTTTTCGTACAAAGACTGCAGAGATTTAAACTGCGGCGTAAAACCACATTTACTGGCGGTATTGACGATCAATAAGGTTTTACCTTTGTAGGTTTCACATAAATCCAGCGTTTCTTTTTTACGTAACTGCGGCAGCGAATGACCAAGAAT
>CAMLSF010000252.1 GCA_946482615.1 uncultured Chromatiaceae bacterium
GGATTTATTGCTTGTCGAAGCATCTGGCTGCGTTCGCTGCTTTGCTGCAAATACAGCGCTATCTGCTGCTGATAACTAAAGTAACGCCGCATATACAAGGCGTTATTGGCATAGACAAAAGGCTGATTGTTATCTTCATGAAGCTGAAACAAAGCCGGATACAGCGCCATCAGCGCCTGCCATTCCTGTTCAGAATGCTGTGGCATACGCTGTAAGGGTAAACATAAATGGCCCTGCGACAGCGCAACACTGCACTGGCCAATCAGCAAAGCCAAAGCGGGTGGCAGCTGTTGTTGCTCACGGAAAAAAGTCACCAGCGCTTTATCCAAAGCCCGCCAGTCTTTGCCCTGCATCTGTACTTCCAGTTGCTGCGTTAGATCAGACATCAGCCAGCTCCTTAGTCACCGGCTGACCTTGCAACAAAGCATCCAGTTTGTTCACCAACTCCAGCGGCAGATCGACAGTAAGCACCCCTTTAGTTGCTGCCTCACCACCCCGCAGGAACCAATACAAAGCGCCGCCTAAATGTTGTTGCGGCTGATAACCCGGCAAACGACTTTGTAATAATCTATGGATGGCCACCGCATACAAAGCCGCCTGTACATCGTAGCGATGCATCAGCATCTGTTGTATTAAGGCGGGGCTGTCGTACTGGCCATCTGCTATAAAGTTCGATTTATAATCCAGCACCCAGTATCTGCCATCCTGCTCCAGCGTTAAGTCGATAAACCCCTTGAGCATGCCCTGCAACTGAGTGGTACGAAGCGCTGGTCGTGGCAATTCTGGCCACAGATACTGCTGCACTAAAGCGTCCAGCTGTGCGCTGTTACAGTGTTGTACCGCCAGCCAGAATTCCAGTTCAGCCCGGTAACTACCTTGGGTCAAAGTGCTTAAGCGGGCGCTGTGGTTCGGCCAGAGGGGTGTGTGAATCAGCTCATCAAGCCAGTGCTGCAATGGCAGCAAGGCAGCGTCCGGATGCTCGGTTTCCGGATAAGGCGCTTGTTGCTCCGCCCAATAGCGGATTTGCCATCTGCCGTCCGGCAGTTGCTGCAACAGGCCATATTTTTGCAGTAAAGGGGTTAGGCCTTGTTGCCATAAATCCGGCTGCTGAGCCAGCAGATCGAAACCCTGTGCTGCGCCCCACTCCAACATATCGTGTAAAAAAGTACCGGCCTGACTACCACGAACAAAACCCTGAGCTAAAGTCACGACCTTTGCTTCTGTTGATTCAAGGTGCTCCAGCACTTGCTCTGGTGCCAGCTCCTGATACAGCTCTGCGGCCTTAGTCTCATGCTGATGTTGCTCCAGCAAAGCGCTGTAACTGGCGATCCACCACAGCTCTTTGACGGAGCGGGTCATTTGGGCATAAGGCAATAGCTGCCCCGTCTGATCCTGTGTCTGAACCAGAGTGCGCTGCGCTGATAAATTGTCGGCCAACCCCATATAAGGCTGGTTCAGCAAGGGTGATAATTGTTCCTGCAAAGCCACAACCGATACCAGCGCATCATCAGACAGCAGATAACCTATAGCGCTTTGCTCTTTGACCGGCATCAAGCCTACCCAGCAATAATGCCGCGCGCGAGTTAAAGCCACATACAATTTACGCATATCTTCGGCCAAACGTTCGCGCTCTGCCTGTTGGGCTTGCTGCTCGTTGGCCTGCAGCACCACCCTAAGTTCGCCGTCCTGATGGTAAGTCACAGGGCCTTTGTCAGCATCCACAGCCCGGGCCAACGCGATAAAAGGCAAAAACACCAGCGGGTATTCCAACCCTTTGGACTTGTGAATAGTGACAATTTTAATCAGGGCTTCATCGCTTTCTAAGCGCAGTTTTTGTTGCTCAGCCGCTAAATCACCCTGGCCTGCTAAATGCTCGGCCAGATAACGAATAAGTGCAGCCGGGCCTTCCAGCTCCATAGAGCGTTGTTGCAACAGCTCCGCCAAATGCAGAATATCAGTCAGTAGCCTTTCGCCTGCTGCTTGCTGCTGTAAAAACTCCGCCACGGCAAAATCGCGCATCAGCTGCCATAACATCACCAGCACACCTTGTTGTTGCCAGAGCTGCTGATAAGTCGCAAAACGCGCCAGTTGCTGCTCCCACAGCAGTTCATCCTGCAGCAGTTGCTCAAGTTCGGTATAACTTAACGACAAACTCCAGCTCGACAGCGCAGAGCGCACTAGTGCTTCACGTTGTGGCTCAGCGCAGGCGCGCAGCCAGAGTAATAAATCCAAAGCCACAGGGCTTTCAAATACGGCGCCTTTGTCGGATAAATACACAGAGGCCAAATTGCGTTCGGCCAAAGCTTTTTTAATGGCATTGGCTTCCTGCTGGTTATTGACCAACACCGCTATATCGCTGGTTTTAAGTTTTTTAAACTCTGCATCCTGCACAAAGCCTGCGCTACCCTCTAAAAACACTGCTATTTGCTCAGCACAAGCCTGCGCCATTTCTGCCAATACGGCGCCTTTACTAAAAGGCTTGCCATCCGGGGAGGCTTTGATACAAAACTCAAGCGCTGTAACAGCTTGTTGCCCTAAGACAAAAGTTTCTTTGCGCCCCTGCGCTTCCACCGGGTAAAAACTTAATAAATCCGGCCGGCCTAATACAAAAGCACCTAAAGCACGCTTTTCGGCATAACTAAATAAGTGATTGACCGCGCTGACCAGGGCATGAGTGGAACGGAAGTTTTTTGGTAGCTGAAAATGCCTGCCTGCTGTGGCTTGTTTGGCAGCTAAATAACTATAAATGTCCGCACCACGAAAGGCATAAATGGCTTGTTTTGGGTCACCTATCAGCAAAATGCCGCAGTCGGTTCTGTTTTGGTTGAGCTGGTACACCGCATCAAACAACTGATACTGTACAGGATCGGTATCCTGAAACTCGTCAATCAGTGCCAACGGGAATTTGCGCCTTAACCGCTCGGCCAACAAGCCGCCTTCGTCTTTTTTTAGCGCCTGCTGCAAGCGGCTTAATAGCTCATCAAAACCCAGTTCAGAGCGCTCTAACTGCAGCTGATGGAAACGCCGCGCAAACCAAAAGGCGGCATGCAGCACTAAATCCTGCTGTGGATCGGGCAAAGCCGCCAGTGCATCGCCCAGTTTTGCCATAGCCTCAAAAGCCGGATGATACGGCACCGGACCTTTAAAGGCTTCAGCCAAACCTTCGGGCGTTAAGCGGCTTTGGCCTGTTTGTAAATCCGGATCAACCATCTCGGCATCGGTGATCCAGGCCACTAATTTGGCTAACCAGCTATCGAGATAACGCGCCTGTAATTTACGGCCATCCACTTCTTTACGTTCAATAGCACCGTGCAGCAAAATGCGGATTTCGCTCACCCAGTTATTCCACGGCGCTTTGAGCTCAGAGAGTTTTTGCTTACGCTCTGCTTTGACTTCAGGCAAAAGCACAGCTGGTGTCGCAGGTTCAGTAAATAACGACAGATGGCTGATGAGCGGCAGAATCTTTTTGCGCAAAGTTTCAGGGTTTTGCAGCAATTGCCAGACGGTCGCTATATGTTCTTGCGGCAAAGGGTAATAAAAATTACGCCAGTAATCGCGCATCACATCCAGCTGCAATTGCTCCACATCTGTCACCAGATTTTGTTCAAACAAATAACCGCTGGAGAGCGCAAATTCAGCCAGCACTTTGTTACACCAGCCGTGAATGGTCGAAATGGCCGCTTCATCCAGATACTGCACCGCCAGTTCCAGCTGATAAGCACAATGGGGCCACTGCTCTGGGGTATATTCACAACGCAGGCTTTGTAAAAACGGATCCGCGTGATCTGTTTGCTCACGAAAATAACGGGCGGCGTCGGCTAAACGCTGGCCTATACGCTCGGTCAGCTCCTGGGTGGCCGCTTCGGTAAAGGTCACCACCAGAATATCGGGCGGTAATAAGGCTTTACTGGTGCCATGGCCTAACACCAAACGTAAATACAACGCCGCTATGGTAAAGGTTTTGCCCGTACCTGCACTGGCTTCAATCAGCTGACTGCCGGATAACGGAAAGGACAATAAATCCAGATTGGCGATAGCGGTGCTCATACC
>CAMLSF010000253.1 GCA_946482615.1 uncultured Chromatiaceae bacterium
GACTCCTTTGCCATGTTGTGTAATGACTAAAGGACGGCGGGTTTCGTTAATTTGCCGGATATAAGAAGCAACACTGGATCTGAATTCAGAAAGAGGTTGGATGTCCTGATCAAGTCGGAGACGCGCCACAATAAAGCCCTTTTAAGTACTAAATAACGTACAAAATATAGTGTACTTAAAGCACTCAAGCAAGGCCGCATGACTACAAAGATCTGTGACCCCAAACCCTGTCCCTAAACCTTTACAAATCCCTCAAACTTCAATTAATCACTTAAATTGATTAGAAATGCATTTTCTATTCTATTGGTCTAGTGTTAATCGCGGTGCAGGTTAAACTTTAACCAATGGAGGGAGCGCAAATGCTTCAACGGAAAACAACATTACTATCGGCTTTAGCAGTCGCCGTTTCGTTAGCTTTAACTACCCATATCGCCAGTGCAGAAGGAATGAATAAAGGCAACCAGTTCTGGTGGCCTGAACAACTGAATCTGGCGCCTTTGCGTCAGCATGGGGCGGAATCCAGCCCTATGGATCAAGGCTTTAACTATGCAGAAGAGTTTAAAAAGCTGGATTTAAAAGCTGTGAAAGCCGACATCACTAAAATTATGACCACACCACAAGACTGGTGGCCGCCGGATTATGGTCATTATGGGCCCTTTTTTATTCGTATGGCCTGGCATAGTGCCGGTACTTATCGTGTAGCTGATGGCCGGGGCGGGGCTGGTGGTGGGCAGCAACGTTTTGAGCCGTTAAACAGCTGGCCTGATAACGTCAGTCTGGACAAGGCGCGGCGTTTGCTTTGGCCCATTAAACAAAAATATGGCCGTCAGATTTCATGGGCTGATTTAATGGTGTTAACAGGCAATGTGGCGCTGGAGTCTATGGGTTTTAAAACCTTTGGTTTTGCCGGTGGCCGCACAGACGATTGGGAAGCCGATATTGTTTATTGGGGGCCTGAAACCAAATGGCTGGACGACAAACGTTATAGCGGTGATCGCAAGCTGCAAAAACCTCTGGCTGCAGTGCAAATGGGCCTGATTTATGTCAACCCTGAAGGGCCAAATGGCAATCCGGATCCGCTGCTTGCAGCCAAAGATATCCGGGAAACCTTTGGCCGTATGGCAATGAACGACGAAGAAACAGTGGCCTTAATAGCGGGCGGTCATACTTTTGGTAAAGCCCATGGTGCGCATAAACCTGAAGACTGTGTTGGCAAAGAGCCCGCAGCCGCTGGTCTGGAAGAACAGGGCTTTGGCTGGAAAAACAAATGCGGCAAAGGCCATTCGGAAGACACTGTCACTTCAGGTTTGGAAGGGGCCTGGTCGGTGAATCCAACGGCCTGGACCACTCAGTACCTGGACAATCTGTATGCCTTTGACTGGGTGAAAACCAAAAGCCCTGCTGGTGCCACCCAGTGGATCCCGAAAGATGGTCAGGCTGCCAATTTAGTGCCGGACGCCCACGATAAAACCAAACGTCATGCGCCTATTATGTTCACCACAGACTTAGCGCTGAAGGAAGATCCTGAATACCGCAAAATCACCACACGTTTTAAAGAAAACCCCAAGGAGTTTGAACTGGCCTTTGCCAAAGCCTGGTTTAAATTAACCCATCGTGATATGGGGCCTAAGGTGCGTTATTTGGGCTCTGAGGTGCCAGCCGAAACCCTGATCTGGCAGGACGCTGTGCCAGCTGTTGATCACGAGTTGGTTAACGCGGAGGATATCAAAACCTTAAAAGCCAAAGTGTTGTCATCGGGTTTAACAGTACCAGAGCTGGTTCGCACCAGTTGGGCGGCAGCGGCCAGCTTCCGTGGCACTGATTTACGGGGTGGTGCCAATGGTGGTCGTCTGGCGTTAGCACCGCAAAAAGACTGGGCTGTGAATAATCCCTCTGAAGTCGCTAAGGTACTGAAAAAACTCCAGGCTATTCAGCAGGACTTTAATAAAGCCCAAAAGGGTGGCAAAAAAGTCTCGTTGGCTGATTTAATAGTACTGGCTGGTAGTGCTGCGGTAGAGCAGGCTGCTAAGGCGGGTGGTATTACAGTAGAAGTACCCTTTACTCCGGGCCGTACTGACGCCAGTCAGGCGCAAACCGATGTAGCCTCTTTTGCAGTGCTGGAGCCTGCTGCAGACGGGTTCCGCAACTACTACAGCAAAGATGCATTGTTATCGCCTGCTGAAGCTTTGGTGGATAAAGCCAATCTGCTGACCTTAAGTGTGCCGGAGATGACAGTGCTGATCGGAGGTTTAAGGGCGCTGGATGCCAACACTGGCGGCACAAAACACGGCGTATTTACCAGTAAACCCGGCACCTTAAGCAATGACTTTTTTGTCAATTTGCTGGATATGTCCACCGCCTGGCGCAAGTCGGCTAAAACTGAAGGCTTGTACGAAGGGGTGGATCGTAAAACCGGCGCGTTGAAATGGACAGCAACTCCTGTGGATCTGGTGTTTGGTTCGCATTCGGAGCTGCGTGCTATAGCCGAAGTTTATGCCGCCAATGATGGCAAGGCGAAGTTTACCAAAGACTTTGTCGCGGCCTGGACCAAAGTGATGACGCTGGATAGGTTTGATCTAACGATGTAACAACACTGTTGTAGACCTAAATTGTGAAGATAAAACTACGGCGGCCTTTGGGTCGCCGTTTTTTCCGGAGTAACTTATATCTTTTGAGTAGTTGATTGTTTTAGTCGGGCTTTGTTAAAGTTGTGCTATCCCAAAGGGGAGTAGCTCGCTACTGGTTTATCGTCATTACGAAACTTCAGGTTTCCGGTAACCAGGTCAGTACTACACTGATGAGCAAGACCTTTGCCGTTCTGGCAAAGATCCCTTTCAAACAGGAGTTCCAGCCATAACGGTTCTGGACAATACCGGCAACTGCCGGTTAGTTAAACCCTGTTTGGAGCATTCGTATGGAATCCATTGCAAACCCCTGGTTATGGGCCGCATTTTTTAGTGTGGTCATTATCATGCTTGCTATCGACTTATTTTGGGTCGGTGGTGGCAAACAACACAAAGTCTCAGTAAAAGAAGCCGCTATCTGGTCTGGCATTTGGGTGTCCGTCTCCCTGCTGTTTGCCGGTGCTTTATGGCTCTATCTGAATCACACTGTCGGTGAGGACATAGCCACAGCCAAAACTCTGGAATATGTCACAGGTTATTTAATAGAAAAGTCGCTGGCCATAGATAATGTTTTTGTCTGGCTGATGATTTTTACTGTGTTTGCTATTCCTGCAGATTTACAAAAACGCGTGTTGGTGTTTGGTGTTATAGGTGCCAT
Organism: uncultured Chromatiaceae bacterium; assembly: GCA_946482615.1. The sequence goes on from CAMLSF010000253.1 coordinate 3,283, forward strand.
TGTGATGCGTACCATCATGATTTTCGCCGGTGCCTGGCTTATCACTCAGTTCCATTGGTTGCTGTATCTGTTTGGCGCTTTTTTGCTCTTCACAGGTATAAAAATGTGGCTGGCCTCAGAGCAACAACCCGATTTGGCCAACAGCAAAATAGTGTTGTGGTTGCGCCAGCGCTACAAAATCACTGAACAACTGGAAGGCGAGAAGTTTTTCGTCAAACGTTTAGTCGATGGCCGCTGGGTGCGTTATGCCACGCCACTGTTTTTGGTGTTGGTGCTGGTGGAGTTTTCGGATCTGATTTTTGCCGTTGACTCCATTCCTGCAATTTTTGCCATTACCACAGATCCATTTATCGTTTTAACCTCAAATATCTTTGCGATTTTAGGTTTGCGCTCTATGTATTTCCTGTTGGCCGATATGGCGGATCGCTTTAGTTTACTGAAATACGGCCTGGCTTTGGTGCTGGTATTTATCGGTATCAAGATGATGCTGATTGATCTGTTTAAGATCCCAACAGCTTTATCCTTGTCGGTCGTTGCTGTGATTATTGCCACGTCCATAGTGTTGTCACTCTGGAAAAGCCGCAAAGAGGTTGCAAGTTCAACAGAGTAAAACTGCTGACTAAGCCCAACTGGTATCCACTTTTTTACAAGGATGCCAGTGGCTTAGTATTGCTCGTAATGCCCGCCTATAGCGAAGATGTAGATATAACTATCGTCGAATTTGTAGATCAGCCGGTCTTTTTGTGAGATA
>CAMLSF010000254.1 GCA_946482615.1 uncultured Chromatiaceae bacterium
TTGTGGAACTGGCAACGCCAGGATGTACCAGTTGGTGCTTTACTCTATGTGCCTTTTGAGCAACGTGTTTTGCCTTCGGAATTTGAAGATTTAAACCAGCAGATAGTTGAGTTATTACAGCACAGGGTTGTTTTATAATGAAGAAGTTATATCTGAGTACTGTGATCACAACACTGCTGTCTCCTGTGGTTGTTGCGGAAACTAATCAGCCTTTACCCACTACTTATTCACAGATGAATCAGGGCGGTGTTGGTTTAATTCAGATGCCAACGGCGCGTCAGAATGAGGAAGGCAGCTTCAGTCTGAATTATCAGGATAGTGAAGAATATCGCTTTTGGTCTGCGTCTTTACAGCTATTCCCCTGGATGGAAACCACTGTTCGTTACACGGACGTGCGTACCCGGCTTTATAGCCCTGATCCAGGTTTTAGCGGCGATCAGACTCTGAAAGATAAAGGTATAGATGCGAAATTTCGGTTATGGCAAGAAAGTGAATTTTTACCTGATATATCAGTAGGTTTTCGCGATTTTGGTGGTACAGGTTTTTTTGAAAGTGAGTTTATTGCTGCCAGTAAACGTATTGGGCCTTTTGATTTTCATTTGGGCCTGGGTTTTGGTTATTTAGGCCGTAAAGGCAATATTAATAACCCATTTTGTGATCTGAAAGACAGCTTTTGTGACAGACCTGGCGGTTTTAGTGGGTTAGGCGGCAAGATAGACTATCAACGCTTTTTTAAAGGACCAGCTTCTTTATATGGTGGTATTGAGTATCAGACCCCCTGGACCCCTTTAAGATTAAAATTGGAATACGACGGTAATAATTACCAGCAAGACAGAGCTGGGGTGCTTATACAGGATTCTGATTATAATGTCGCCGCTGTTTATTCACTGAGTGATGCTTTTGATCTCAATGTGAATTATCAGAGAGGTAATACCTTTGGCTTTGGTGTGAATTACAAGCTGAACTTTAATACGGTGAAGCAGATTAAACTTGACCCTCCTGTTAAAGAAATTCCTGCCGTATTGCCAGTCAGTGTTGATACTTTAGATAAAGCTGAACTGCGCAGGGATTTATATTTAAACGCTGGTTTTTTGGTGAATAACTATGTATTAAAAGAGGATGAAATTATTCTGAAAGGGCGGCAGATAGCCTACCGGGATGAGGATCAATCCATCAATAGAATAGGACGTGTTTTAGCAAACCATTTGCCTGAACAAATTAAAACTTATCGTATTGTGACTATCTCAGGCGATATGCCTATGGTTGAGACAAAAATTAATGCGGAGCAGTTTATTAGTGCAGCTCGCTACGAAACTCCCGAAGCGGATGTAAAAAATAGTTATCAGCGAGTTGATCCTGAAGTAGAAAATGAAAACTGGGCTGTTGAACGTGATGAATCAGGTTTTGGATACAGCGCAGAGTTGTTTTGGGTGCAGACTTTTGGTAACCCTGAAAGTTTTTATATGTACCAGGGCGGACTTTTTGCAGGTGGTGGCTACCAGTTTAATACCAATTTTAGTTTACAAACTACAGCAAAAATTAATCTGTTGACTAACTTTGATGAGTTTAATTTCAAAGTAGATTCGCAAAATACCGGAGTACCCAGAGTACGTACTTATATTCGTGAATACGTAACCCGTAGCGATATCACAATGGAAAACCTGTACGGTCATTGGAAAGATGAGTTAGCAGATAACTGGTATGGTCAAATGTACGCTGGTTATTTAGAGACTATGTACGGTGGCGTAGGCGGCGAGTTGTTATACAAACCTCTGGACTCTACTTTAGCTGTTGGCCTGGATTTAAACTATGTAAGACAGCGCTCCTATGAAAAAGAACTGGCATTTTTTGACTACAAAACCTTTACCGGGCATTTAAGCTTTTACTGGAAGCCACAGTTTTTAGATGACACTATGATCACAGCCAGTTTTGGCCAGTATCTGGCAAAAGATAAAGGTGTGACTATTGATTTCGCTAAACGTTTTGACAGTGGCATAGTGGTTGGCGCTTATGGGGCCTTTACCGATATGTCCGCGGCTGAATATGGCGAAGGCAGCTTTACTAAGGGCTTCTATGTGTCTATTCCGTTTGACTTGTTCTCGCTGAAGTCAGCTACTGGACGGGGCCGTATTCCATGGATACCTATATCGCGCGATGGTGGTCAGATGCTGAATAAGCCAGTAAGTTTAAACGGTTTAACTGAAGACCGTTCGCCATTTGTACGTTAAGCATTAACTGAAATAAAATAAGGCCACTGGTTATAAGGTGGCCTTATTTATTTGTACAACGGCTGTTTTGCCACACTGTATTATGTCGATTTAACGGAACACTAATGAACAAAGTAACAACCTTACCTTTACCCGGCTTGTTGTTGATACAGCCTCAAATGTATACGGATAATCGTGGTTATTTTTTTGAAGTGAACCGCAGTTCTGAGCTTAAGCAATGTGTAGGCGATGTTGAGTTTGTACAGGAGTCCCAATCGGGTTCTTATCAGCATGTGCTTCGGGGACTGCATTACCAACTGGATAAACCTCAGGCGAAATTAGTCCGGGTGTTATCTGGGCGTATTTTTGATGTGGTGGTGGACTTAAGGCGACAATCCAGCAGCTTTGGTCAGTGGTTTGGTATGGAGCTGTGTAGCGAGAAAAAGCAGCAGCTTTTTATTCCGGCAGGTTTTGCTCATGGTTTTTTGACGTTAAGTCCTTATGCTGAAGTTGTGTACAAAACCAATCAGTACTATGACCCGGCCTCCGAACGTTCTATTCGTTGGGACGACCCACAATTAGCAATACAATGGCCTTTGAATCGCGCCCCGATACTCTCCGCTAAAGATGCCAACGCAACGACTTTTGCTGATGCTGAAGTCTTTCTAACTATGGGGTCAGATCACATTTAATGGCGAAGGTTTTATTGCTCGGACAATCAGGCCAACTGGCGTCTGAACTCAGAGCCAGCACGCCTTTGTGTATTGAATTAAAAGTGCTGAGTTATATTGAGTTCTGCCGTCTTTCTGATACCGAACTAAAACTGCTGTTTATTAGTTTGGCCCCTGACTGGGTGATTAATGCCGTGGCTTATAATCAGGTGGATCAAGCTGAACTTTTTCCTGAGCTGGCGATGTCGGGTAACTTTGATCTGGTGCAGAAGCTGCAGCGGCTCTGCGTTTTAACACAAAGCAAGTTGCTGCATATATCAACCGATTATGTGTTTGATGGTTTAGCTAAATCACCATACAAAGAACAGGACCAGTCACAACCTTTAAATCAATATGGTAAAAGTAAGCGTGCTGCAGAACTTTGGCTGTTACAAGAGTATGCTGATTCTAGCGTGATTATCCGCACCAGTTGGCTGTACTCATTCTATGGCTCTAACTTTGTCAAAACTATGCTGCAGCTGATGCAAAACAATACACAACTGAAAGTGGTGAAGGACCAAATAGGCTCTCCATGCTGGGCCTATGGTTTGGCTTGTGCAATTTGGCAGGTGATCCTGCAGCAAAACATTGAAAATGGTCTTTATCATTGGGCTGATACTGGTTTTTGCTCACGCTATGAGTTCGCGCTTGAAATTCAGAGTCTTGCTTTGGAGCTGGACTTGCTTAGTCATAAAACAGACATTGTGGCTGTAAGCTCGGATTTATTCAGCAATGCCGCGCCACGGCCAGCTTTTAGTGCACTTGATAGCACTTTATTAAGGGATAAGTTATCTCTCGGACAAGTTTCATGGCAACTGCAGTTAGCAAAGGCTTTAAGTTTCTTCTCGCCTGCAGAGTTAAATTAAGGATTTAGAATGAGTTATGTTTTATTAACCGGCGGCGCCGGTTATATCGGCAGCCACACAGCTCTTGCTTTGCTTCGTTCCGGCGAGCAAGTCATTAGTTTTGATAACTACAGCAACTCCAGTGTGGAGTCGTTAAAGCGGGTAGAGCAGTTAGCTGGTAAGCCTGTAATTCAGATTGAAGGTGATGT
>CAMLSF010000255.1 GCA_946482615.1 uncultured Chromatiaceae bacterium
TGATTATCCGTGTAGCCCCTGGTCAATCTGAAGCTGTGCGTCAGCAACTCACAGATGTGATCAGAAATGCCGAACCAGAGATGGATATTGGCACTGTGATGCGGATGGATGAAAACCGTGACGAAGTATTCCGCTCTGAAATTGGTTTAGCCACTTTACTCGCCGTATTAAGTGGTCTGATGCTGCTGGTGGCTATGATTTCTGCTTACAGCCATGCCCATTTTCACGCGCTGCAAATGCAAAAAGAAGTAGGTATTAAACGGGCTTTGGGCGCCAGTAAAGCTAGGGTGTTGCTGGACGTGTTAAGTGAAAGCTGGTTGACCACAGCTATAGGTGCAGGCTTTGGGATTCTGGTCTGTTATGGCTTAAATATCAGCCTGGCCAAGGTGATCAGCATACCTGCAGTGCCGTTCTGGCTGCCGCTACTGACACTGGTTTTATTGCTGCTTTGTGTCACGCTGGCCACATGGTATCCTGCCAGAATAGCAACACGGATCTCTCCGGCCACAGCAACTAAGACCTTATAAGTAATGAAAAAAATACTGGTCATCGACGATAACGAGGCGGTGTGCACCGCCCTGATGACCCTGTTTCAGTTGCAGGGTTATCAGGTCTTTATTGCGCAGCATCCGGCTCTGGCTAAAAGTATTTTGCAGCAGCAATCTATTGATCTGATTTTGCAGGATATGAATTTTGCTCAGGGCGAAATGAGTGGCGCCCAGGGCAAAGCACTGTTTTATCAGTTGCGATCTGATCACCCTGCTATTCCGGTGGTGCTGCTGACGGCCTGGACTCATTTGGACATGGTGGTAGAGCTGGTCAAAGCCGGTGCCACCGACTACATCGCCAAACCCTGGGATGACCAGCGTTTATTGACCACTGTGGCTAATGTATTAAAAATCAAACAGCTGACCGAACAAAACATAAAAGCTGAACGCAAACAGCAGGAAAGATTAGGTCTGTTTGCCGGTAAGGATTTATGTGGTCTGGTGTTTGCCAGCACCGCCATGGAGCAGTTGCTGCAGATGACCTTGCAACTGGCCCCCAGCAACGCGGCAGTTTTGATTACAGGTGAAAATGGTGCGGGCAAAGAGGGCATAGCTCAGGTGCTGCATGCCAATTCCAGCCGTAAACAACAGCCTTTGATTAAAGTCAATATGGGGGCTTTGCCTGCCGATTTAATGGAAGCTGAGCTGTTTGGGGCCGAAGCCGGAGCCTACAGCGGTGCCACTAAAACCCGGATAGGCCGTTTTGAAGCGGCAGATGGCGGCACTTTATTTCTGGATGAAATTGGCAACCTGTCGTTATCAGGCCAGATGAAGTTACTGCGGGTGTTACAAACTGGTGAGTTTGAGCGTTTAGGCTCCAGTCAAACCCGTAAAGTGGATGTGCGTATTATCAGCGCCACCAATGCCGATTTAACCAAAGCCATAGCCGCAGGCAGTTTTCGGCAGGATTTGTATTACCGCATCAACGTAGTGCAATTACATTTGCCAGCACTGAAAGACAGAGTGGACGACATAGTGCCTCTGGCGCGGCATTTTTTAGCAGGCCAAAAAAGCCTGACCAAAGCTGCAGAGCAGGCACTACAAAGTTACCACTGGCCCGGCAATGTGCGGGAGCTGCAAAATTTATGTCAGCGCGCTTTATTGCTGACGCTCTCGGATGAAATTGACGCCGGCGACTTAGCTTTGCCACAGGAGCCAAACTCAGCCAAAAAAGCTCTGGATGATTTAGACAAAGAGCAAATAGAACAGGCCTTGCAACAGGCTCAGGGGGTAGTAGCAAGAGCTGCTAAACAATTGGGCATTAGCCGTCAGGCCTTGTACAGGCGCATGGAGTTTTATGGCATTGAACCAGTGTAATTGCTTATGCAGCTGATCCGCCGAGTTTATGTGCTGGTGCTGGCTTTATTAGTGCCGGCTTTTGGGCTTTTGTCTTATCTGAAGGCTGAACCACTTTGGTACGGAATTTTTGTTGGCTTTACTCTGCTGATTTTGCTGGTACTGCACCTGGCGTTAACCCCTTTGCTGCAGGAGATTGAAGCGCTGAATTTACATGCGCAAAACCTGCAGGACGGCAGTTTTAATGTCGACGCCAACAGACAACTGTTGCGGGAGTTAAAACCTTTAGCTGAAGTATTGCAGCAGATGTCGGCGCAACTCCGGCAGGAACGCGCCACTTTATATCAGCGTGAATTGCTGCTCGACACCGTCTTGCAATCCAGCCCCAGTGCTATGGTATTAACAGACCAGACAGGACGGGTGCTGATGACCAATCCGGCCGCCCGGGTTTTATTGCATCAGGGCCGTAAGTTTGAAGGACTGCTGTTTGCTGAATTAACGGCAAAACTACCTGAACTGGCCCTGGCCATTCAAAGCGGACAACAAGGCTTATTGCATCTGGGTGAACCTGTGTCGATTTGGCATTTGTCGGTAAGTTCATTTTCGCTCAATCAAAAACCACATCAACTGTATTTGCTCAAACCTATGACCCGCGAAATTCACCGCGAAGAAGTCAAAGCCTGGAAAAAACTGCTGCGGGTGATTGGGCATGAGCTGAATAATACGCTGGCACCTTTGTCCTCTATGGCCTACTCAGGCCAGTTGGTGGCAAAAGAGCTGCAGCACAAACAGCTGCAACAAATTTTCCAGACCATTAGTGAGCGTCAGCAACATTTAAATCAGTTTTTGCAGTCTTATATTCAGTTTGCCAAATTGCCGGCTCCTGTTTTAGCGCCAGTGCAGTGGGCGCGGCTGATTAATCAGTTGCAGGATCAGTACGAGTTTGAACTCGAAGGCGATTTACCACGCCGTATCTGGCTGGCCGATCCACTGCAGTTGTCGCAGTTGCTGTTAAACCTGTTAAAAAACGCTCATGAATCAGGTTCAGAGCCAGAGCAAATTCAACTGAGTTTTACCGAAATGCCAGATCAGTTGCTGATCCATATTCAGGATGCAGGCGGCGGTATGACAAGCGAAGCTTTAGCCCATGCCATGGTGCCTTTTTACACCAGCAAAGAAAATGGCTCTGGCATAGGTTTAACTTTATGCCGTGATATAGCCGAAGCTCATGGTGGCAGTTTAAGCCTGCAAAATCAGGGCCCCGGGCTGTTGGTGACCGTGACATTACCAGCTTCAGGAGCTGGCAATTCCTTGACTGAACAGGCATGATAAAGCCTGAACTAAAACAGGGTGTTATGGCTGTGTCGGCAACTGAAAAACCAAAAAAACTCAATTTAAAAACTGTCGCCTCCTACTTAGGTGTATCTGTGGCTACAGTGTCCAATGCCTACAACAGACCAGACCAACTTTCCCCTGAATTACGCCAGCGTATTTTGCAACAATGCACTGAATTGGGTTACGACGGCCCAAACGCCGCAGCCCGCAGTTTACGGACCGGCCGCTCTGGCATAGTGGCGATTTTATTGTCGGACACGCTGGAGTATTCAGTCAGCGACCCTGTCGCCAATCAGTTTATTAAAGGTGTGGCTGAAGTGCTGCAGGAGCAGGGCATGGATATGCTGTTGTTGTCTGGCTGTCACGATACCAGCAGCAGTAGCGCCGAAGCTGTGCCCGACGCTTTTATTTTGTATGGTGCGCCCAGCAACCCTGAGCAGCTGCAACGTATTATCAAAAGTGGTAAGCCTTTGATCACAGTAGACTGCAACCTGGACAATGTGATGTCGGTGAACGTCGACAACTACGCGGCAGCCCATCGTATTGCTGAACATGCGTTAAAAAAAATGCCGGGTAAAGTGGCAGTACTGGGGCTACGGTTAATTGAATCCGACCGGGTTTGTCGTATTCAGCCGCATGAGCTGTACAGCACAGAACAAGCTATTTCCCGCCGTCGTTTAGATGGTTATTTAGCCGCTGTGCAGGAGCAGGGCCGTGATTTGCCCGCAGATGCGGTCTGGCATATTCCTGTTAATACTCACCATTTTGCTTTGATAGCAGCCCGTGAGGC
>CAMLSF010000256.1 GCA_946482615.1 uncultured Chromatiaceae bacterium
CGCCAGTTGATACTACGATCCTTGATTAAAGCAACAGGCAGTAGCTCGGCATAAGCCAAAGCTGAGTTGTCGGAGCTTCGCCTGAAGCCTGTTAAATGTTCGGCCAGCTCGCCGTGCTGACAAACAAAACGCAGCGGATAAAAACCAGCATCAGTCACAGGAAAACTGGCTAAAAACTGCTGATAGCCAGCTGCTAACTCATCCAGGCCTGCCACTAAATCCTGTTGCATTAAGGCTGCGCCAGACCCCACAGCCAAACGGCCTTGCAGACGGAATAATTCCAGCTGTTGCTCCGTCTGTTGTTGCCAGTTTTGGCCTTGTTCAACACCAGGTTTTAACTCCGCCACTAACTGCTGCTGCATTTGCCAGCGCTCCAGCGGATCCAACGCAAAAACTTCATCGTTAATACTGGCCAGCTCCGGCAGTTCCAGCCGCACTTTTAAGCGCTCATTAAAAAAGAACCGCACCGGCTCACGGATAAAATCGGCAGCCTGTTTTAAAGTCCAGTGTAAATCGTCAAGCCTTTCCAGTGCCTCGCCCTGCTCTGCCGCACCAGCCTTTTGATGCAAACTGGCCCATTCCTGCTGATAACTGACAAGACCTGTTCCTGCTTCCCGGTAACGCCTGCTAAAAGGCTGCAACGGATGCTCCACAGTGATTTGTTGCAACAGTTCAGAACCATCGGCCATAGTCCATCCTGCCGACAAGTGATCCCTAAGCTGACTGACCAGTACCGAAGGCGCGCGGGCGCTATTATCAAACACACTAAAACCGACCCAGCTGATATACAACTGCTGGCGGGCCGACAATAAAGCTTCGAGCAATAAATAACGGTCATCATCACGGCGTGAGCGGTCGCCACTGCGATAATCCGACGCCATTAAATCAAAATCCTGCCGCTGCTGCGCCCGTGGGTAAGCACCATCGTTCATACCAAGCAAACAAATTACCGCAAAAGGAATAGAGCGCATTGGCAGCAAAGTGGCAAAGTTAACCCGGCCACTGAAAAACTTCTGCTGCAAACCACCCGCCTGCACAGGTTCTAACAAAGCCTGACGGGCAATTGGTAAGGTTATTTCTTCTTTAAGTTCAGCGCCTGTGGTGTTGTCGAGCCAACTTTGCAGTTGCTGTTGTAACTGCTGCAGCAGTTGCTGACTTTCCAGCTCGTCGGGCGCAAAAAAGTCCTGCAGCAGCTGGGTAAAAAGCTGATGCCAGGCGGTCGGACTGCGTTTTACTGCCAGTTGTTGCCACAGCTCGTTGATTTTTTGCAGCAATACCAGCACTGGGCCAAGGTCAGCGGCTTCTAATCCTGCCACATCGGCATAAGGCGCTATGCCCTGCCAGGGGGCTGTATCGCCCGCCACATAACCCAGCAGCATACGACGAATGCCAAAGAGCCAGCTGTTTTGCTCAAAACCATGCTGCAACCCCAGTTGCTGACGATGCTGCTGATCCAGCCCCCAGCGAATACCAGCTCCTTCAATCCACTGTTTAATCTTGGGTAAAGCGGCAGCTTTTAAACCAAAACGCTGCTGCAAGGCACGGATATCGAGCATATCGAACACAGTACTGGCGTTTAAACGTTGTTGCTCCGGGCTTAACAGCACTTCTAACGCCTGCAATAACGGCTGCTGCTTTTTGCTCTGTTGATCGGAAATACTGTAAGGGATATAACGCAAATCGCCCACTGGCACTTTGCCAAATACGGCTTCAATCAAAGGTGCATACAAATTAATGTCCGGCACCATCACCATCACATCTTTGGCACCCAGCTGTGGGTTTTCTGTAAAAATCTGCAGCAGGTGGTCATGCAAAATTTCCACTTCCCTAAGTGGGCTATGGGCTTTTTGAAAACTGATGCTGCGCGCTGCCTGGGCTGTTAAAGCAGGCCATTGGCTTTGGGTTTCGATGATGGATCGCAGCTGCAAAATATCGTCCTGCAACTGACCTAATAAATGACTGGTGTCAGGCGATTCAAATAAATCGACTTTTTGATGGGCAAACAGCTCTTTATGCGCAGCCGTTTCGTCAAACTGATCCAGCAGGCGAATATAATCCCGCCCTTGTTTACCCCAGGCCGCCAGCAAAGGCTGCGCCTGACCTGATAACTGCTCGGCACTGGCAAAAGGTAAAAAACCGACCTTTTGCGGCTGGCGTTTTTGTGCTGCTTTGACTTTGTCTTTTTCGGCAATAATATCAGCCCAGTACAACTGACAAGGGTTCAGTACCGCCAATAAAATCTGGCAATAAGGCGCTAAGGCCGACAACACTTCCAGCATCTGCTGCGGCAAAGACGAGATACCAAAAACAATGACGCGGCGTGGTAAATTTTTCGGCGCTTGTTTCCAGCTTTTTACCTGCTGTAAAAAGGCCTGATGCAAGGAAAACCGGCTTTGTTGCTGCTGTTCTTTAGGCAGCTCGGCCAAAATTGCCTGCCAGAGTTTGGCCTGCCACAGCTGATCCTCCGGCATGGCTTTGGCCTCACCATCCATTTGCGCTAAGCGATACAGCCCCCTGGCCCAATCGGCCAGCCAGTCGGCACGGTACACCTGATACTGGTCAAATAAATCCGCCAGTTTCAATGCCAGCTGTGCGCGTTTTTGTTGGTCTTTATCCTCATGGATAAAACGGCGCAGCAGCTCAAATTCATCTTGTGTAACTAAAGCCGGCAATAAACGGAAAATGCGCCAGCGTAAACTGTCTTTACTAAAGACTGATAAATCAGGCAGTTGTTGCTCTGGCAATGCCAGCTGATACATGCTCCAGATAAAACGGCCCGGCAACTGCACCTGCATAGCGGCCGCTATACCCACCCCACGCTCATAGGGGTTCGCTTCATCGGGTGACGCTGCAAAAGCCAGCTTCAGCCACTGCGCTATACCATTGCTTTGCACCAGCACCTGCTCCAGCTCCAAAGGCGAAAGCGGATAACGCTGACAAAACTGCACCAGAAGCGCACGCAACTGCTCCAGCTGATTGGAATGGATCACTAAAAAACCAGGCTCAAGTGCCAAAACCACAGTACTCCGTTCGTGTTGATTCGTTTGCTGTTGAAGCTATATACCCAAGTAACTTGACGTTGCAGCGAGGCGACAAGCCAGTGAGACCCCGGGAGCATAGTTAACCTATGTGACTGGGGCGAAATGACGCAGTCAACAAAGCCGCAGCTTCAAGGACGACGGGTATAAAACTGATTTTGCCACAGTGACTTGCATACGCCTATCAAGTTTTTTGTGAATTTAGTTGCTATGAGGGTTTGAGCAGAAGCTGTCCAATAAAGCTGCAGCAGCACAACGCCTGAGTGCTGGTGTGCTACTGCAGCAAACTCCGGTGGCCTTTAAATCAAAGTAAACCCCAAAGCGGTATTCACCGTATCTTTGACTACATTAAGCGCGGCATTGAGTGCCTGTTCAACAGCTAACACGCCCAATCCTTTAATCGTCAGCAGCACCATACGGCTGGCGTTTTTCTGAATGGATAAATGCAGCGCCGCTTCTTCGGCATCAATTTTGTTTGCCACTTTCAGCGCTTCGATCATCACCAGGGACTGAGCTAATTTTTTCGCTTCCGACTCCGCATACTCTTTAATCTCAGGCCATTTTTCCGACAGGACGCCCTGCATGGCGTTCAGCATAGTTCCTGCTAATTCTCCGGCATTAATACTCATCACTTGATCTCCTGGTCAGTTAATTGGCTTCGCCACGTTTTTTCGCCAGCTCCAGTTTTAATATGGCGGTAAAACTGGCATTAAATGCAGAGCGCAGCGCTTTGATTTCATCAGTGCTCACACACTTGAGCTCCCCCTCTGTGGTGGTCTTTTTATCTTTTAATTGATGCAGTGCTTGCAGGTCATTTAAGCTGCTGGCCAGTAAAACTATCTGCTCTGAGGTGATGTCATTATTTGGAATAACATCCACCCGTACTTTAATGGCACTCAAATCCACCTTAGCTTC
>CAMLSF010000257.1 GCA_946482615.1 uncultured Chromatiaceae bacterium
GTTGCGTAGTCAACAAAGCTGCAGCTTCAAGAACGACGGGTAGATCTACTTCACTCGCATTCCTGGCGTCGCACCATCATCTGGCGTTAACAGGAAAATATCACTGCCACCAGGGCCAGCGGCCATCACCATACCTTCGGACATACCAAACCGCATTTTACGTGGCGCTAAGTTCGCCACCATCACAGTCAGACGGCCAATTAACTGCTCTGGCTGGTAAGCGGATTTAATACCGGCAAAGACCTGGCGTTGTTCGTTGCCTAAGTCCAGTTGCAGTTTCACCAGCTTGTCCGCGCCTTCCACATGTTCAGCGTTGATAATGCGGGCAACCCGTAAATCCAGTTTGGCAAAGTCATCAATAGTGATGGTTTCGCTGATAGGTTCGATAGCGCTTTCTGTAGCAGGAGCTGCTTTAGTTTCAGCCGCTTTAGCGACCGGTGCAGGAGCTGCAGGCTGTAAATTTTCTTTGGAGCCTTCAACCATGGCTTCTACCTTTGTCATTTCCACACGTTGCATCAGTGGTTTAAATACATTGATGCTGTGATTGGTTAAAGCAGTCTGATAAGTCGACCAGCTTAATTCGTCGTTTAAAAACAGTTCCACTTCTTTGGCCATAGCTGGTAGCACTGGCTTTAAGTAGTGCATCAAAACGCGGAACAGATTAATGCCCATAGAGCAGACCAAATGCGCTTCAGTTAAGGTGGCTTCATTTTTTGCCAGCACCCAGGGCGCTTTAGCGTCAATGTACTGGTTAGCTTTGTCAGCCAGCGCCATAATTTCGCGGATAGCACGGGCAAATTCACGTTTTTCAAAGCTTTCGGCAATAGTTTCGCCTGCAGCTGTAAATTCAGCCAATAAAGCAGGTTCTGCAATGTCAGCGCTTAACTTGCCTTCGAATTTTTTGCTGATAAAGCTGGCGCAGCGACTGGCGATATTGACCACCTTACCCACTAAATCTGCATTCACTTTTTGCGCAAAATCTTCCAGATTTAAATCCAGATCGGTGATATTGCTGGTGAGCTTAGAGGCAAAGTAATAACGCAGATACTCCGGATTTAAATGATCCAGATAAGTACGGGCTTTGATAAAAGTGCCACGGGATTTGGACATTTTGGCGCCGTTGACGGTGACAAAACCGTGGGCGTAGACAGAAGTTGGTTTACGGTAACCTGCACCATCTAACATAGCCGGCCAGAACAGGCTGTGGAAATAGATAATGTCTTTGCCGATAAAGTGGTAAATCTCAGCCTCTGATTCTTTTTGCCAGAACTGGTCAAAGTTCACGCCGGTTTTATCACAGTAGTTTTTAAAGCTGGCTAAGTAGCCGATAGGAGCGTCTAACCAGACGTAGAAAAACTTGCCAGGTGCGCCTGGAATTTCAAAACCAAAATAAGGGGCGTCGCGGCTGATGTCCCATTGCTGCAGGCCTTCTGTAAACCATTCCTGAAGTTTGTTCGCCATTTCGTCCTGCAATGAACCACTGCGGGTCCAGTCTTTGAGCATCTGTTCAAAAGCGGGCAGGTCGAAGAAATAGTGTTCGCTGTCTTTTAATACCGGTGTTGCACCTGACACCACTGAACGTGGGTTTTTCAGCTCAGTTGGGCTGTAGGTTGCGCCACAGGAGTCACAGCTGTCGCCGTTTTGATCCAAAGCACCACATTTAGGGCAGTCGCCTTTAACAAAACGGTCCGGCAGGAACATTTGTTTTTCAGGGTCATACAACTGGCTGATGGTTTTGCGTTTGATGTAACCGCCCTGATCCAGCTTAGTGTAAATCTCGCTGGCAAACTCTTTGTTTTCTTCACTGTGCGTGCTGTGATAGTTATCAAAACCTATTAAAAATTGTGCAAAGTCCGCCTGATGCTCTTGCGAAGTTTGCGCAATCATCTGTTCAGGAGTAATACCCAACTGCTGAGCTTTGAGCATAATTGGCGTGCCATGAGCATCGTCTGCACAGACGTAATAACACTGATGACCACGGGCTTTTTGGAAACGGGACCAGATATCAGTCTGAATATATTCCAGCATATGACCTAAGTGAATGGGGCCATTGGCATAAGGTAAAGCACTGGTGATCAAAATTTTGCGTTGTGTCATCGATAACTCATAGATATATCACTGAAAAAAGTGGCTTAATGATACAATAGCCAGCGTTAAAGCGCACCAGTTCAAAAGCAGCAAAACGCTGGATTGGTAGCAAAAAACACAGTTTTTACCCTGTACAGCAGATTGAGTAACACGATGTGGTTTAAATGGTTTAAAAAAGCAGCAGAACAGTCAGCTGCGGCAGAAATCCCGGACGCCTTAGCCAAAACTTTGGCTGAATTTCAGAGCAGTGAATTTCCTATGCCGCTGGATACTTTAATTCAGCAGGCCAGTTTTAATGGGAAACAAAACAGTCTGAGTTTAACGCTGAAATTTCCATGGGCTTCATTGGCGGATGAGTTATTGCCGGCACTTCAACTGGTGCAGCCGGATTTGAAACTGGACCTTCAAAGTGAAAACACCGCCCAACCAGCTTACCGCACTATCAAACAAGTGATTTTGGTGGCCTCTGGCAAAGGTGGAGTAGGTAAAAGCACTACAGCAGTCAATTTGGCTGTGGCTTTAGGTTTAGAAGGGGCCAAAGTCGGGCTGTTGGATGCCGATATTTATGGACCTTCTATTCCAACCATGCTGGGATTAAAAGATGCCAAAGCAGAGTCACCGGATGACAAGCATTTATTGCCTAAACAAGCCGCTGGTATTTATCTGCAGTCGATAGGCTTTTTAGTAGACCCGGAACAAGCGTCAGTCTGGCGTGGCCCTATGGCCAGTCAGGCCTTGTTGCAGCTGTTGAACGAAACTTTGTGGCCGGATTTGGATTATTTAATAGTCGATATGCCGCCGGGCACTGGTGATATTCAGCTGACCCTGTCGCAAAAACTGCCGGTGACCGGGGCTTTGATCGTCACAACACCCCAGGATGTAGCTTTGGCCGATGCACAAAAAGCCATTTCGATGTTTCGCAGCGTGAATATTCCTGTGCTTGGACTGGTAGAAAATATGAGTTTTTACCAATGCAGCCACTGCGGTGAAATAGATGATATTTTTGGTACCAACGGTGGCCTGGAATTAGCGGAACGCTATCAGGTGCCCGTACTGGGACAGTTACCCTTACAAAAACAAATACGCCAGTCTTGTGATGCCGGAACGCCTTTAGTGCTGAACCCAGCCGAAAGCGGCACTGGTTTTTACCGGGCTATAGCACGACAACTGAGCTTTGCTTTATATTGGCAGTCCCAACATCAACAAGCACAGCAACCCGACATTATTTTTACGGATGATTAACCATGAGATTGTGTGACCGCGACATTGAAGCCTATATCGAAGCAGGCAGGATCCAAATTACGCCACGGCCAACACCAGACATGATCAGCGGTGTCAGCGTGGATATTCGCTTAGGCCATAAATTCCGCACTTTTCGTGCTTATGCCGCGCCTTTTATTGATTTAAGTGGCCCGCGTGAAGAAGTGGATCAGGCGTTAAATTCAGTGATGAGTGATGAAATAGTGCTGTCAGATGACGAAGCTTTTTTCCTGCACCCGGGGGAACTAGCTTTGGCTATTACACTGGAGTCCGTTACCTTGCCTGCAGACATAGTAGGCTGGTTGGATGGCCGCTCTTCATTGGCCCGTTTGGGGTTAATGGTGCATGTAACGGCGCACCGTATCGATCCGGGTTGGTCCGGCAATATAGTGCTGGAATTTTATAACAGTGGCCGTTTACCACTGGCACTTCGCCCCAATATGAAAATTGGTGCGCTGAATTTCGAAACCATGACAGGTGAAGCGGCGCGGCCCTATAACAAAAGAGTGGATGCCAAGTATCAGCAGCAAACAGGGGCGGTAGCAAGTCGTATTAG
>CAMLSF010000258.1 GCA_946482615.1 uncultured Chromatiaceae bacterium
GCTTAACCGCCGAAGTCGTCCAACAGAATGTTGTCGTCTTCTACACCTAAGTCTTTCAGCATGTTGATCACCGCTTTGTTCATCATAGGTGGACCACACATATAGAACTCACAATCTTCCGGAGCTTTGTGGTTTTTCAGGTAGTTTTCAAACAACACGTTGTGAATAAAACCTGTGTAACCAGTCCAGTTATCTTCCGGCTGCGGATCTGATAAGGCCACATGCCATTTGAAGTTTTCGTTTTCAGCTTGCAGCATGTCGAAATCTTCAACGTAGAACATTTCACGCTTAGAACGGGCGCCGTACCAGAAGCTCATCTTACGTTTAGATTTCAGACGGCGTAATTGGTCGAAAATGTGTGAACGCATTGGGGCCATACCAGCACCACCACCTACGAAGACCATTTCAGCATCAGTGTCTTTTGCGAAGAACTCACCAAATGGACCAGAAATAGTCACTTTATCGCCAGCTTTTAAGCTCCAGATGTACGAAGACATTTTACCGCAAGGTAGGCTCAGGTTATTTGGCGGCGGAGATGCGATCCGCACGTTTAACATGATGATGCCTTCTTCTTCCGGATAGTTCGCCATGGAGTAAGCACGAATAGTTTCTTCGTCTACTTTGGATTCCAGTGTGAAGAACTTAAAGCGTTCCCAGTCACCACGGTATTCCTCAGGAATATCGAAGTCAGCATATTTGACATGGTGAGCCGGGGCTTCAATCTGAATATAACCACCAGCACGGAAAGGTACTGATTCGCCATCAGGAATAGCCAGCTTCAATTCTTTGATAAAGGTGGCTTTGTTATCGTTAGAGATAACAGTACATTCCCATTTTTTGATACCAAAGATTTCTGGTTCAACTTCGATTTCCATGTCAGTTTTTACACTGACCTGACAAGCTAAACGGCAACCATCACGACGTTCGCCTTTGGTTAAGTGGCCCATTTCCACAGGTAAAACGTCACCGCCACCTGCATGAACATGAACACGGCACTGACCACAGGAGCCACCGCCACCACAAGCTGAAGACAGGAATATGCCTTTATCAGCTAAAGCGCCAAGTAATTTGCCGCCGGCTTTTGTCTGAATGGCTAACTTAGGGTCGCCATTAACGCCAATGGTGATGTCACCAGAAGAGACCAGTTTGGCTTTAGCGACTAAAATCATAATCACTAAGGCGACAACCAGCAGGGTGAACATCCCAACGCCAAGATAAATCTCTTGCATTGTTTTTTCCTTTTACAGCAACTTTTACAATGACACGCCAGAGAAAGACATAAAGCCTAACCCCATTAAACCAACCATGATAAAACGAGAACCTAAACCACGCAGACCCGCAGGGATATCCGCATACTTCAGTTTTTCGCTCACAGCTGCCATTAATGTGATGGCCAGAGTCCAACCTAAACCGCCGCCTAAACCAAATACAGCACTTTCTGCCAGGTTGTAATCACGCTCAACCATAAAAGCCACACCACCGAAAATGGCGCAGTTTACTGTGATCAACGGCAGGAAAATACCTAAAGCGTTGTATAACGAAGGTACGTACTTATCCAGGAACATTTCCAGGACCTGAACTAAACCTGCGATCACGCCGATATAAGCGATAAAGCCAAGGAAGCTTAAATCTGTATCCGGAAAACCAGCCCAGGCTAAAGCACCAGGTGCCAAAAATTGCTTAAAGACGATGTTATTTAATGGTACAGACAAAGCTAATACCACTGTTACAGCAATACCTAAACTAAAGGCTGTTTTCACCTGTTTAGAAATGGCGATAAATGTACACATCCCCAGGAAAAACGATAAAGCCAGGTTATCGATAAAGACCGCACGCACAAATAAACTTAAATAATGTTCCATCTTCTGTCCCCTTACTTCTCAACCTGTTCCGGGCGGAAAGTCCGCAGAACCCAGATGAACAAGCCGATGATAAAGAAAGCGCTTGGAGGCATCAGTAACAGACCCATAGGCTGATACCAACCACCGGCACTGATCAGAGGCAGAATTTCTACACCAAACACAGTACCTGAACCAAACAGTTCACGGATAAACGCAACGATCAACAGTAAAACCGTGTAGCCTAAACCGTTACCTATACCATCTAAAAAGCTCATTAATGGTGGGCTTTTCATCGCATAAGCTTCAGCACGACCCATAACGATACAGTTGGTGATAATTAAACCAACAAACACCGACAGCTCTTTGGCTACGTTGTAAGCAAAAGCTTTCAACACCTGATCCACTACTATTACCAGAGAAGCAATAATAGTCATCTGTACTATGATACGAACGCTTGATGGAATATGGTTACGGATCATCGAGATAAACATGCTCGAGAATGCAGTAACCAAAGTCAGCGCTATACCCATAACCAAAGCTTTATCCAGCTTGGTGGTTACCGCCAACGCAGAACAAATACCTAAAACCTGTAATGCGATAGGGTTGTTTGCAAAGACTGGTCCGAAGACCAGTGTTTTAATTTCTTTTGCACTAGCCATTGTTTAATGCTCCATCACGAACCTTAGTCAGGAAAGGCGCAAAGCCTTTGGCACCAGCCCAGAACTCGAACGTATGTTGTACGCCATTGCTGGTTAAGGTAGCGCCTGATAAACCATCTACGTCATGTGCTGAAGTTGCGACAGCATTGCCTGGCTTCAGAATTTTGATCGCAGGGTTACCCGCTTCATCAAATAGTTTCTTACCAACAAACTGAGCCACCCACTTCGGATTCTGGATTTCACCACCAAGACCCGGAGTTTCAGCATGTTCGTAGTAGTTCAGACCTTTAATGGTATTGCCATCTTTATCCAAAGCTAAAAACGCATGCATGGTAGACCATAAGCCGTAACCATGAATAGGCAGCACAATGGCGGACAATTTGCCAGACTCGATACCGTCGTTATAAGCAAAATAAACCGGCGCTATATTAGCACGTGATTTAATAGAGGCTTTATCGTCTGCACCTTCCAGTTTGATACTGGTTTCAGGTGCTTTCATCGCTTTACGGTAATCGTATTTAGCCGGGTCCATATCCACAAACTCGCCAGTATTCATATCAACCAGACGTTCCTGAATATGTTTGTTAAAGAGTTCTTTAACGTTGTCGCCTGATAACAAACCAGTGGCGACCAGAATGTTTTTCTGGGCATCTAACAGTTTGTTTTCAGTTTGTTTCGGCCGCAACTGAACAGCTGAAGTGGCCACGAACACGGCACACACCAAACATAAAGCAATAACCACAAAGAAGGTTTTGCCAATACTATCGTTATTACTAAACATTACGGGCAAGCCTCCGATTGATGTTCGCCTGAGCCACCATATAGTCAAACAAAGGTGCAAATAAGTTAGCGAACAAAATAGCTAACATCATACCTTCAGGGTAAGCAGGGTTAACCACACGGATCATCACCACCATAAAACCAATCAGGATACCGTAAGCCCATTTCCCCTGGTTGGTGAAAGAAGCTGAAACCGGATCTGTTGCCATAAAGAACATACCGATAGCAAAGCCACCTAACACTATGTGCCAGTACCATGGCATAGCAAACATAGGGTTTGTTTCAGAGCCGATCATATTGAACATAGTGGCGAAAACAGCAGTACCTACCATCACACCGGCCACAATGCGCCATGAAGCAATACGGAAATAAATTAAGGCCAAACCACCAATCATCAGAGCTAAAAACGAGGTTTCACCCACTGAACCCGGAATAAAACCATAAAACGCATCCCACCATTGCTGGTTGATAGACCAATCTACGGCTTTTTCACCATTCGCAGCTAAACCACTTGCAGCGTTAGATAACCAGGTAGCACCTGAATAACCATC
>CAMLSF010000259.1 GCA_946482615.1 uncultured Chromatiaceae bacterium
AAAAATAATGATTGATACCGACAGGGGTAGGAAATGACAGGCAAATTCAACTTGAGCGTTGTAGCTTTAGCTATGACGCAAATTTTTGCTATGCAGCATGCACAAGCGCAAAGCGAAGAAAATACCACAGAGCAAAAAGCTAAAGCAGCTGAACAGCAAATCGAAACCATTGAAGTCAGAGGTTTTGGTGCCACGCTAAGCAAGTCTTTGATGCAGAAAAAGTTTTCAGAATCAACGGTAGAAATTATCTCTACCGATGACTTAGGCCAATTACCTGACGTGACTATCGCTGATTCCTTAGGTCGCTTGCCTGGTGTAACGGCAGAGCGTGATCGGGGTAATGCCAGCAGTATTTCTATCCGTGGTTTAGGTGCACGTTTAAACGCTGCCACCATGAATGGCCGCGAAATTGTCAGCGCTGAACCAAGCCGTGACGTGCGTTACGAGCAATTCCCTGCCGAGCTGATTAACTCTGTTGAAGTATACAAAAGCCCAATGGCCAACAATATCGAAGGTGGTATTGCTGGCTTGGTCAATATGAACTTCGTTAGTCCTTTGTCTAAAGACAAACGTATGATCAATATCAGCGGCCATATGATGGATTATCAGTTAGCTGATGATATTCCAGGTGCTGATGGTTCAGGTGAAAAAGCCAGTTTTTCTTATATTGATCAATGGGCAGATAACTTTGGTGTGGTCTTTGGTTTAACTTATCAGGATCAACCTTCAGTTCAGCGTGAAACGGCGTTTTATTCCTACAATAAAAACCCTGCAGATCAAGGTGATGTCAATGGTGATGGCATCAAAGAAGCTGCGCCATGGGGTGGTAAAGCTGGTACTAAATCAGGTAATAACGAACGTGTAGGCAGCCTGATGATCCTCGAGTGGGAACCTGCTGATACAGTGAACCTGAAATACGATCTGTTTTACTCCAAGTTTGATATTGAAGAACGTGAAGACCAGTTTATGTTTGATGGCTGGGGTAACTGGCAGGACAGTTCAACCTGGGGTTACAACAACTCAGCCACTGCACCTACTATTGTGACCCGTCCTGATGGTTCACAGCAATTGACAGGTGGTGGTGTGTTATGGGGCGCTCATACAGCGAATAACGCCACCTGGTTCCAGCAAAATGATCTGTTAAGCACTGGCTTAAAAACCACAGTCACGGGCGATGTCTGGACTTCCACTTATGATATTGGTTACTCAGAAGCCAGCATTGAATCCCGTTGGGTCAATATTGTCTCTTCTTATGTTGGACCTACACCACTGGATATCAGCTGGGCCAATGTGGGTGGCCGTTTAGCTGTTGCCGCGGATCAGGATCTGGGTAATCCTGAGTTTTATCAGATCAACGCCAATTCAGTGATGAATGTGGACGGTGATCGTGATTTAACAGATGAAATGGTCACCTTTAAAACTGACTTTGAACGCAGTGTCGATTGGGGCACTTTTGAGACTTTGGTGCTGGGCGCCCGTTACAGCGACCGTGATAAAAATAACGATGTTTTAGGCTGGCAGCAAAAGCCTGTAGATACCTCTGTGACAGGTTATGGCTATAGCTACGCCATTGGCGGCGATTTTATAGCCCCTAACTTGTATGGTATGAAAGACTGGGGTTCAGTGGTAAATCAAGCCTTTGGAGGCATTGATGACCGCAGTGAACACACAAAAAGTGCTACGGATTTAGCAGACAACTGGCGAGTGGAAGAAACCAATACTGCCCTTTATGCCATGTTAAAAATGTCGGGCGAGCTTGGAGATTTACCATACACAGGTAATGTAGGTGTGCGTGTAGTGCAAACCGATTCAACTTCTTCTGGTTATCAGGTGCTGAATGGTGTGGCCTCTCCGGTTTCAATGGATCACGATTACACCGAAGTATTACCTTCACTGAATATGGTGTTTAGCCTGACAGAAGAGGCTCAGGTACGTTTTGGCTTGTCACGTGCTATTTCACGTCCGCCGTTAATTGAGATGCGTACCGGTTACCAGTTTAATACCTCGACGACAGTCAATACTGCTTCAAGCGGTAACCCTACATTGGATCCTTTTGTTGCTGATCAAATCGACTTAGGTTTTGAGTACTACTGGGCCAGCGATCGTGCTATGACGATTTCTACCTTCTTTAAAGACTTAAAAACTCATATAGGCACGACCACAGATGTGGTGGTTATGGATGGCATTTCTTATGACTACAGTCGTCCTATCAACGGTGATGGCGGTCAAATCAAAGGTTTAGAGCTGATGTATCAGCAAGCTTTAACCATGTTGCCAGAGCCATTTGATGGTTTAGGTTTCTATGCCAACTACTCTCTGACCGACAGCAATGTGCATGAGTTTGTGCCGGAAGATAATCCAATGCCTTTAGGTGGTTTATCCCGTCATGTGGGCAACCTGACCTTGTGGTACTACAAAGCTGGCTTTGATGCCAAGGTGTCGTACAACTACCGCAGTGCGAACACTCGTGTTGGTAGCTGGGAACCTACTGAAATCACCAGAGCTCAAGCTGAGCGTACTGTAGATGCCAGTTTGTCTTATGAAGTTACTGAAGCCTTTAAGGTGATGCTGCAAGGGCAAAACCTGACCAATGAAGAAGCTGTGACCTATTTCGATAACGACCCAAGCCGTCCGGCTAACTTCACTGAGTGGGGCCGTCGTTTCCTGTTAGGTTTCTCTTACTCCATGTAAGAGGCTTGTTATTCCGTAGATAAACCCGGCCTTTGGGCCGGGCTTTTTTAAAGAGAATCATCCTCAGGGAAGCCAGTCTGATGTCCTTAACTCCTTCTCATATTCTGCTGACCGGCGCCTCATCGGGCATAGGCCGTGCTTTAGCTGTTGCTCTAGCGGCGCAAGGTCACACACTGAGTTTATGTGGTCGTGATCCGGCCAAATTAGCTCAGACCTTAGCTTTATTGCCAAAAGATGCGGCTGTATTCAGCCAGTCTTTTTCAGTGACAGAACCTGCCGCCATCAGTCAGTTTTGCCAACAGGCGAAGCAGCAGTTTGGTGTGGTGGATGTGCTGATTAATTGCGCTGGGGGCAATAGCAGCCGTAGCGCAGCAACAGAGCCGGATTGGTCTGCGCTGGAGCAGATGATGCAGCTGAACTTTTATGCGCCGCTGCATTTTATTCAGCAATTAGTGCCCGCTATGCAGCAGCAAGGCAAAGGCATAGTGCTGAATGTACTCTCGACTGTCTGTTTGTTTTCCAACCCCGGCATTTCCGCCTACAGCGCCAGCAAAGCCGCTCTTGATAGCTACAGCAAAGTGCTGCGTAAAGAGCTGAATGGCACTGGTGTGAAGCTGTTGTCTCTGTATCCGGGTGGGGTAGATACCGAATTTCGTGTTGCCAGCAGACCGGATTATTTGTCTGCAGAAGAAGTGGCGGATGCCATCCTGCTGATGCTGGCAAGCTCTGCCAAAGCTCATATCCACGAGCTGGTCGTCAGGCCTGCGATTGAAACTAATTTTTGCTAAGTCCTGTGTTGTAAAGCAGGCGTATTAAAAGGAATTCTCCAGTGTTGAAGTACTTCATACAATCTCTGGCTGTGTTGGTCTTGCTGCTGCAGTTTGCGTGCAGCCCGGTTGCCGAATCTTCGAAGGGCGAGCAGTCACCGAAAGTTGCAGTAGCAACAGAGCAGAATTTAAATGCGGACTGGCAGTTTTATAAAAGTCAGTCTGCTGACTTAGCTGCAAAACCAGAAGACTGGCAGCAGGTGAATTTACCTCATACACCTCAGATTGAGCCTTTGCTGGTGAATAACCAATGGCAGGGTTTTGCCTGGTACCAAAAGTCTCTGACCATAGCGCCAG
>CAMLSF010000260.1 GCA_946482615.1 uncultured Chromatiaceae bacterium
GCTGGTGGCTGCCATATCCGCAAAAGATACGGAAGAGCGGGCTGTTATAGCGTCACTTTTCATCCCATTGATCAGATCGATCACCGGAATGCCTGAGTTTGTTAACTGCAACACTAAGTCATTTAAGCCTTCACTGGAGATGGCAGCGATAATCAGCGCGTCTGCGTTATTGCGGACACAATCCTGTACTTGCTGGCGTTGACGGGATAAGTTTTCATAACCTCCGGCTTCATAAATGCCCAGTTGTACGTCCTGACGTTTGGCTTCTTCTGCTAAACCCCAGGACACGCCCCACCAGTAATGATCTTTACCATGAGGCAGCAAAGCACAAAGCCGCCATACTTTCCTGACTTTAGGCAGAGGCTGATACTGTAGCTTCTTGCCATCGGCTTGTACTTCAACAGGAAACCAATCCTGCTGCGCCCACAACGAGGTACTGATGATCAAACCTATAGCGAAAAACGCTTTTTGCATGAAATCTCCTTTTTAACTAATTAAAATTAGAGGAAATTTCAAAGATATGCGACCTATGTTTTAATGCTGGGCCAGCTTTTTTCGCAAATGCCAGAAATACCACAGCACCATAGCCACCACCAGTGGAATACTGATGGATTCTATAGTTTTGGCAGGCCACTGCGGGATCCAGTGCACTATGGCTTGCTGTGCTTTGGCTAAGAGTTGCAATGAGTAGTAGCTGATGGCGACCACAGATAAACGCTCGACTGCACTTTGTAATTTAAGTTGCAAGTGAGCTCTTTTATCCATAGATGCCAGCAGCGTCTGGTTTTGCCAGGCCAGTTTCAGGTTAATCTGAGTGCGCAGCAGTTCAGTGGAACGGCCTAAACGTTCAGCCAGTTGCTGCTGACGTTTCAGTACAGACTGAGCTGTACGCCAGGCTGGTGTCAGCCGTCGTTCGGTAAAGTGTTGCAGTGACATCAGCCCTTCGACCGGTTGTTCATCCAGACTTTTGAGCCTGTCCAGCGTCAGCTGATAATACGCATGGCTGGCCTGTAATCTGCTGCTGTTTTCTGAGATTTGATGTTCGGTCTGAGCGGCCAGTTGGATCAGCTCATCCAGCAGTTGTTCATCATTACCTTGTTTTTGCTCGATGCGCGAGGTAATGACGGCCAGCTGTTGTTCTTGTTGTGGCAACTGATGCAGCGCCTGCTTGCAGTAAGGCCAGGCTAAAAGCGCCAGTTTGCGATAGTTACCCAAATCAAACAGCTGCTGCACTAAAGCGCCTAAAGCACTGCGGCTTAAGCCGTTATCCAACACCAGCATGCGGCCAGCGCCTTCATTGTGTTTACGAAAGTCTGTCCAAATCCTGGCTTTGCCGTTAAACACCATGCTGCTGATCAAATGTTCACTGACAAAAAGCCCGTTGGGGTCCTGTGTCGCCAGTTGAGCCGGCTGCACTATGCTCAGCTGCACCACACGAAACAGCTGACCGGGTAAGCTGGCAAACCATTCATTGTCCGGCACTAAATCCTGTGGATCACAAAACAGACTTGGGGCTGTGCCAGTACGGATAAAGGTAAAGGTAGAGAATTCATTGTGTCGCTCCCAGCGCAACCAACTGCTGCCCAGTTGCAGATTGCAGTCTTGTTCATGAGGTTCAAGATTTTTGCCATGTTGCTGTGCCAGTTGCTGCATGGCCTGATATTCAGCACTGCGTGAGGTACTGGATAGCGTTAATACAAACTGACAGAGCTGGCAAGGAGAGTCCAGCGCCGGGAAAAAACGTTGTTGTAACTCCTGTTCCAGCAGATCACGTTGTGGATGTTGGCGTAAATAAAGCTGAACCATAACAGACTCCAAATCTTAAAAAAACAAGCCACAACACTAAAGCAGTATCCATACCTGTATATGACAATCGGATATCAATTATTTGATTTTATTAGTGAATTTTTTAATTTCTCATTGGTTTTTCTTTGATCTTCAATAGCTTGATGTACTTTTCCTGTTCAAGATGGCACTAAAGAAGTGCATTTTTGTTAACATTTTATTTTCAAACGACCTGGGCTACACTTAAAACAGGAACACAACAAGGAGGGCAGGCAAATGCGGATTTTATATTTGTCGCTGTGTTGTACGACCATGCTGGCTTCAGTACCGGCTTTTGGTCTTGAAACCTTACCCCAGTTACAACTGGCTAATTCCTATCAGCAACAACAAGCAGTTTCTGACTTTTGGATCAGCGAAAAACTTGACGGAGTCAGAGCTTTTTGGGATGGCAAGCAGTTGCGCAGTCGCAGCGGGCAGTGGATTAAGCTACCGGACGAGTTACTGAAGCAATTGCCCCCTTTTGCGCTTGATGCTGAATTATGGGCGGGCAGAGGGCAGTTTCAACAAGTGATGCAGGCATTGCAGCCAGCCGCTGCAGACGAACTCTGGCAGCATATCAGGTTAATGGTGTTTGACGCGCCACAGCAGCCCGGAACTTTTACGCAGCGATTGCAGTTTTTACAGCAACAATTGCCCGGGACTGCTTTTGTGCAGTTAGTGCCACAGCAGCAACTGCAAAGCCAGACCCAACTGGACGAGCTGCTACGCAAAGTGGTGGCTGAAGGTGGGGAAGGGCTGATGTTGCACAGTGGTCAGGCCTTGTATCAAAGTGGACGGGTCAGCCACTTACAAAAACTGAAACTTGCTGAAGATGCGGAAGCCAGAGTAGTAGCGCATGTGCCGGGTAAAGGCCAGTTTAGTGGCATGCTGGGCGCATTAGTGGTGGAATTATCTGATGGCCGCCGTTTTAAATTAGGTTCAGGTTTTACGGTACAAGAGCGGAAAAATCCGCCTGAAGTTGGCAGCTTAGTCACTTTTCGCTATCAGGGGCTGACCCATAAAGGCACGCCTCGTTTTGCTGTTTATCTGCGGGAGCGGCCAGAACCATAATAAAGCCGGTTTGGCGATCTTGTCGCCGCCCTTACAACCAGACAGAATAGCCAGCTTCAACTGATGGGGTAGCTATGATCAATCTGGCCTTGATGGGCGCTTTTATTCCGACTTTTTTATTTGTGTCTGTGACGCCGGGCATGTGCATGACTCTGGCTATGACGTTGGGCATGACACAAGGTGTACGCCGTACTTTGTGGATGATGTGGGGCGAGATGTTAGGTGTGGCTTTGGTGGCCATCCTGGCTGTTTGTGGTGTCGCTGCTATGATGCTGCAATTTCCTGCTGTATTTCAGTGGTTTAAAATTGCCGGTGCTTTATTTTTAGCTTATATCGGCTGGCAAATGTGGTGGGCCAGAGGCAAGCTGGCTATTCCTCAGGCTGGTCTCAGCCGCGAACTGATGCCACGACGCAGCTTATTTAGTCAGGGTTTTGTCACTGCGGTGTCTAACCCCAAAGGCTGGGCTTTTCATATGGCCTTACTGCCGCCCTTTATCGACAGTCAACTGGCGTTTTGGCCTCAGTTGTTGGTGCTGGTCTGTATTATTATTGTGTTGGAGTTTCTGTCGATGTTGCTGTACGCCAGTGGTGGCAAAGCGCTGGGTGCATTTTTCCAGCAGCAAAACAAAGTGCAGTGGCTGAACCGTATTGCGGCCAGTTTAATGTTTGCCGTGGCGCTTTGGATGCTGCTGAGCTAATTCAGCTGTGCTGATCTACCAGCGATAACCCAAAATCAGGCTGCTGGATCGCTGCTTCGCCTCAGCCTGCCAGCCATTCCATTGGGTTCTGTTTGGTTGAATGCTGCGTAAACTGCTGTGCTCCAGCGCAAGACTCAGGTGTTCTGTCAACTGATAAGTCCAGTTCAAAGTCCAGCTATGACCTTTGCCATTGTTATCATC
>CAMLSF010000261.1 GCA_946482615.1 uncultured Chromatiaceae bacterium
GCTATAGCCCGTGCTAAAGCGAAAAAGCTGGCACAACAAGAGCCTGAAACCCAGCCTGAAGTAGCTGCAGAACCAACGCAGTCTGAGGCACCAACTGCTGATGCCGATGCTAAAAAAGCTGCAGTAGCAGCGGCTATAGCCCGTGCTAAAGCGAAAAAGCTGGCCGAGCAAACTCAGCTACCACAAACAGAAGCTGCACCTGCAGCAGAAGTTCCAGAGCCGGTTGCAGCAGCGGAGCCTGTACCAGAACAAGATGCAAAAAAAGCCGCCATTGCCGCTGCAATTGCCCGTGCCAAAGCTAAAAAACAACAAAACAGTGAGCCGTTATGAGTTTTAAAATCGCCAGCTCCCCGCACCAGCACAGTCAAAAAAGCACAGCTCAGCTGATGAAACTGGTGGCTTTGGCTGCTGTTCCTGGTATTGCAGTACAAGCTTACTTTTTTGGTTATGGCGTGCTTATTCAACTGGTGCTGGCCATAGCCACAGCGTTGAGCTGCGAAGCTGCAGTGCTGGCACTGCGCAGTAAAAAAATCAAAATTAAACTGCTGGATCACAGCGCCTTAGTCACGGCCCTGTTACTTGCGGTCGCTATCCCCTCTTATGCGCCCTGGTGGCTGGTGGTGATCGGTACTGCCTTTGCCATAGTGGTAGTGAAACAACTGTACGGTGGTTTAGGCAATAACTTATTTAACCCAGCCATGGCAGCTTATGTGTTGCTGCTGGTGTCCTTTCCTCTGCCTATGACCAGTTGGTTGCCGGCCGCTCCGGTGCAGCATCTGTCTGTCGGCCCTGTAGATGCAGTCTGTGCTATTTTTACCGACTTTAGCTGCAGCGGCTACAGCGTCAGCCAACTGCGACAGGATGCAGACGGCATCAGCATGGCCACACCTTTGGATACCTTAAAAACAGACCTGTCTCAGGGCTACACCACAGCAGAGAGCATGAAAAAACCTGTGTTTGGCTGGTTGTCCGGTGAAGGCTGGTTTTGGGTTAATCTGGCCTATTTGCTCGGCGGTTTGTTTTTATTGCAGCAAAAAGTCATACAGTGGCGTATCCCTGTTGCTGTGTTAGGCTCGTTATTTGGCTGTAGTTTACTGGCATGGCTGATCTCCCCAGACACCCACGCCAGCCCGCTGTTTCAGTTGTTTTCAGGTGCCACTATGCTGGCGGCCTTTTTTATTGCCACAGATCCGGTATCCGCTTCCACCACTGAAAAAGGCCGGTTGATTTTTGGCGCTCTGATAGGGGTATTGGCGTTTTTGATCCGCAGTTATGGCGGTTATCCGGACGCTTTTGCTTTTGCGGTCATGCTGGCCAATATGACAGTGCCTTTAATTGACTACTACACCCAGCCACGCACTTATGGCCATAAACACAAGGGGACGCGCTGATGCTCAGTTCAGTTGGTAAAAATGCGTTGTTACTTGGCACAGCTGCAGTGCTTTGTGTTTTTGCTGTGGCCGCGGTCAATGAAATCACCAAAGCTGAAATTGAAAAGCAGCAACTGGCCAGTAAATTGAGTACTTTAGTCGAAGTAGTACCAGAACTTGCTGGTAATACCGGCATACTGAATGATTGTGTGGCCGTGCTGGACAGCCAGTTATTGGGCAAAGATGCAAAACAAAAAATCTACCGCTACCGGACTGATGGCACAGTGAAAGCTTATTTGATAGAGACCACAGCCCCCGATGGTTACAGTGGTGCTATCGAAGTACTGGCCGCTATTAGTCCGGACAGTGAAGTCATAGGGGTTCGGGTGTTGAGCCATAAAGAAACCCCTGGCCTTGGCGATAAAATTGAGCTGCGTAAAAACCCCTGGGTACTGAGCTTTAATGGTAAGACTGTAGGTTCGGGCGATGATCGCAGCTTTGCAGTCAAAAAAGACGGTGGTCAGTTTGATCAGTTTGCCGGTGCTACTATTACGCCCCGTGCTGTCGTCAAAGCGGTAAAAAATGCCGCAGTTTATATTCAGCAACACCCTGAACTGGCAAGCACGCCAGCCGATTGCGGAGTCTGAAACTATGAATCACTATCAGGAAATAGTCCGTCAGGGCCTGTGGAAAAATAATCCGGGTTTAGTGCAGTTATTAGGGCTTTGTCCTTTATTGGCTGTCACCACCAGCTTAACCAGCGCTTTAGGTTTAGGTTTGGCCACTATGCTGGTGCTGCTGAGCACCAACACTGTAGTGTCCCTTATCCGTAACTTTGTGCCGAATGAAATCCGGATCCCGGTTTTTGTCATGGTCATCGCCTCAGTGGTCACTGTGATTGAGCTGCTGATGCACGCCTTTTTATACAACCTGTATCAGGCCTTGGGTATCTTTATCCCACTGATCGTTACCAACTGTATCGTCATAGGCCGCGCCGAAGCTTATGCCTCGAAAAATGCGGTATTACCAGCCGCCTTTGATGGCTTGATGATGGGCACAGGTTTTGCGTTAGTGCTTTGTACTTTAGGTGCAGTGCGTGAAGTGATAGGGGCTGGCACTTTATTTGCCGGCGCCGATTTGTTATTGGGCGATTGGGCCAAAGTACTGACCATTCATTTGTATCAGGCCGACCAGCAGTTTTTATTGGCGATATTGCCACCAGGTGCCTTTTTAGTAATGGGTTTTTTGATTGCGGGTAAAAATGCTGTGGATGCCAGAGCCGCAGCCAAAGCTAAACCTGCAGAGCATAAAATCAGTCGGGCACGGGTGACTCATGTTTCGACATAAGCCAGGGTATTTGAATAAAACCAAATGAATAAAGAAAAACGTATTCAGATTTTACAGCGGCTGCGGGAAAACAACCCTAAGCCGACCACAGAGCTGGAATTTAATTCCCCTTTTGAATTGCTGGTGGCGGTGTTGTTATCGGCTCAGGCGACGGATGTCAGCGTCAATAAAGCCACCCGCCTGCTCTACCCTGTTGCCAATACACCGCAAGCTATTTTTGATTTGGGTGTGGATGGGGTTAAGCAGTACATCAAGACCATAGGGCTTTTTAACTCAAAAGCCGAGAATCTGATTAAAACCTGCCGTATCCTGCTGGATAAGCACAATGGTGAAGTACCGGAAAACCGCGAAGCTTTAGAAGCTTTGCCCGGAGTTGGCCGTAAAACAGCCAATGTGGTTTTAAACACAGCCTTCGGCTGGCCGACTATTGCTGTTGATACCCATATTTTTCGCGTCAGCAACAGAACCAAATTTGCGCCCGGCAAAAATGTTGATGAAGTGGAACAGAAGTTACTAAAAGTGGTGCCCGCCGAATTTAAGCTGGATGTGCATCACTGGCTGATATTGCATGGTCGTTATACCTGCATAGCCCGTAAACCTAAATGTGGCAGCTGCCTGATTGAAGATCTGTGCGAGTTTGCTGAAAAAGTTGATTAAGGAAATTTTATGCGCATTTTACATACCATGCTCCGCGTGACGAACTTAGAACGCTCTTTGGCTTTTTACACTGAAGTCCTCGGCATGAAACTGTTACGTACATCAGAAAACCCTGAGTATAAATACACCCTGGCTTTTGTTGGTTTTAGCGATGAAAGTGAAGGTGCGGTATTGGAGTTAACTTACAACTGGGGCGTCGACAGTTACGAGCCAGGCACAGCCTATGGCCATATCGCCTTAGAAGTTGATGATATTTATGCGGCTTGTGAGCTTATTCGTACTAAAGGCGGTGTCATTAGCCGCGAACCAGGTCCGGTCAAAGGCGGCACCACTGAAATCGCTTTTGTACGTGACCCGGATAACTACGCCATCGAACTTATCCAGAAAAAAGCCAGCTACGTTCAGCT
>CAMLSF010000262.1 GCA_946482615.1 uncultured Chromatiaceae bacterium
ACCGATGGCTGGTCAGATCCTAAGTTTCATCCACAGCTGATACAACGCTACTTAACACATATTGATCTGGTCGCCGAAGCGGGCTACAAGAACCTGATTTGTTTTAGTGGCAATGCCAGGGGCATGGACAGAGAAACAGCACTGCAAAATGCAGTCACTGGTTTAAAACAGATTTTGCCTCAGGCTGAAAAACGCGGCGTGGTGCTGCAAATGGAGTTGTTTAACAGCAAAGTGGATCACCCTGATTATCTGGCCGATGGTACTGCCTGGGCTATTGAGCTTTGCAAACGACTGAACTCGCCGAACTTTAAGCTGTTGTATGACATCTACCATATGCAGATTATGGAAGGTGACATTATCCGTACTATCAAAGATAACCATCAGTATTTTGGCCACTATCACACTGCAGGTGTGCCGGGCCGCCATGAAATTGATGACTCACAGGAGCTGAACTATGCCGCTATAGCTAAAGCTATTCGTGACATAGGTTTTACCGGTTATCTGGCGCAGGAATTTGTACCAACACCCAAAACTAAACAAGGCAGAGCGCAATCACTGGCTCAGGCTATTCGTATTTGTGACGTTTAAACCGGGACAAAGCGGCCTGACCGCTTTGCCAATCATAATGAAAACAGGGCATGTAGCCAAAGTCATTCAGAGATGACTGGTACAAAACCCGCCCAACAGGGGACAACAAGATGACAGTTGCGCAGAATCATTACGACGCCATAGTGGTCGGGTCTGGCATCAGCGGTGGCTGGGCCGCCAAAGAGCTGACCGAAAAAGGCCTGAAAGTTTTACTGCTGGAACGTGGCCGTGATATTGAACACATCAAAGGCTATACCAATGCCTTTAAAGAAGCCTGGGATTATCCGCATCGCGACAAGGCGACAGAAAAGATGAAAGACATGCATCCGGTGCTGAAGCGGGAATATACGCTGAATGAAAGCACCTACGGCATGTGGGCCCGTGAGGATGAATCGCCTTATGTTGAGATTAAACGTTTTGACTGGTTCCGTGGTTACCATATGGGCGGACGCTCCCTGTTATGGGGGCGTCAGAGTTACCGTCTAAACGAAGCTGATTTTGAAGCTAACTTAAAAGAAGGCATAGCGGTCGACTGGCCTATCCGTTACAAGGATCTCGCGCCCTGGTATGACTATGTGGAGCGTTTTGCCGGTATTTCAGGCAACAGGGATGGCCTGGATGTATTGCCTGACGGCCAGTACCTGCCAGCTTTTCCACTGAACGTGGTAGAACAATCTGTATCTGACCGACTGAAAAAAGCTTTTGGTGGCAGCCGTCATCTGATCTGTGGCCGCACAGCCAACATTTCGCAGCCTAAACCTGAACAAAACCGCGTCAATTGCCAATACCGCAATAAATGCTGGTTAGGTTGTCCTTTTGGTGCTTATTTCAGTACTCAGTCTTCTACTTTGCCTGTGGCGATGAAAACCGGCAATTTAACAGTGCGGCCTTTTTCTATCGTCACTCAAGTGCTGTATGACAAAGACAAAAAACGCGCCCGTGGTGTCGAAGTGCTGGACAGCGAAACTATGCAGACTTACGAATTCACCAGCAAAATAGTATTTCTGAATGCGTCCGCCTTTAACTCGACCTGGGTGCTGATGAACTCAGCCACGGATATCTGGGAAGGTGGTTTGGGCAGCAGCAGCGGAGAGCTGGGCCACAACGTGATGGACCACCACTTAAATGCCGGTGCTTTTGGTGAAATTGAAGGTTTTGACGACAAATACTATTTTGGCCGTCGTCCTACAGGTTTTTATATTCCGCGCTTCCGTAACTGGGGCGGCGATAAACGTGATTATTTACGTGGTTTTGGCTATCAGGGCGCCGCCAGTCGTCAGGGTTGGCAAAGAAACGTGGCTGAGATAGGCATAGGGGCCGATCTGAAAAACGCTTTGGCTGAACCTGGCACCTGGACTATTGGTATGAGTGGTTTTGGTGAAATTTTACCGGATCACAGCAATAAAATTTCGTTAGACCGCAGTGTCAAAGACAAGTGGGGTTTACCAGTGCTGGCGATGGACGCTGAGCTGAAAACCAACGAAATCAAAATGCGTAAAGATATGATGCAGGATGGTATCGACATTCTGGAAGCTGGTGGCGCGAAAAACGTCCGTGGTTTTAACGGAGAATGTCATCCGGGCAAAGGTATCCATGAAATGGGCACTGCCCGTATGGGCCGCGATCCTAAAACCTCGGTACTGAATGGCTTTAACCAGGTGTGGGATGCACCTAACGTCTTTATCACAGATGGCGCTGCTATGACGTCAGCCTCTTGTGTCAATCCGTCTTTAACTTATATGGCGCTGACAGCCCGTGCTGCGGCTTATGCAGTAGACGCGCTGAAAAAAGGAGACCTGTAATATGGACAGACGTGACCTTTTAAAAATGATAGCGGCCGCTACCGGTATGGCTATGGTCGGTGGTGATTTATGGGCTGCCGACCAAAAATCAGCAGATGCAGGTAAAGCACTTTTTACGTCCTCTGATATCGCCTTTTTGGACGAAATTGCCGAAACCATTTTGCCAAAAACCAACACACCGGGCGCCAAAGACGCTGGTTGTGGTGCTGTAATGGCCGTCATGGTGGCAGATTGTTATGAGCTGAAATACCAGACGGTATTTTTTGAAGGTTTAAAAACCATCAAAGCTCTGGCTAAAAAACAATTTGGCAAAGACTTTATGCAGCTGACTGCAGCGCAGAAACATGAATTGCTGTCAAAGCTGGATCAGGAAGCGAAACAAGCTTCAGGCCAAGCTTTACCGCATTATTTTACCTTGTTAAAACAGCTGACGCTGATGGTGTTTTTCACCTCAAAAGTGGGCGCGACCGAAGTGCTGCGTTATGTGGCAGTGCCTGGCCGTTACGACGGCAATATGCCGTATAAAAAAGGTGATCGCGCCTGGGCGACCTGATCCGCTTTCGCTTTTTCCTGTGTTCAATCAGGCGGCTTAGTCCGCCTTTTTCAAAGGTATACACGATGAATTATCTATGGATTGGTGTGGCTTTATCGTTAAGCACAGCGGCTCAGGCCGCCACTGATATCAGCAAATTAACAGAAGCAGAACGTCATGCCTTAGCGGCTAAAACTGAAGTCTGGACTCCGGTCCCCCCTGTGGTTACTGCTGTGGAAGGTAAAGCACCTTCTGATGCGATACAACTGCTGGATAACAACTTATCGCAGTGGCAGTCGGTCAATACCGGCGCTGCAGCGCAGTGGATCATCAAAGACGGTGTGTTAACGGTAAAACCAGGTACAGGCGATATCCGCAGTAAAGAGTCATTTTGTGATATTCAACTGCATCTGGAATGGCGTGTTGGCAAGGATCGGATGGATAAAGAAGGGCAGCTGCGTAACAACAGCGGTATTTTTTTACAGGAAATGTACGAAATTCAGATTTTAGATTCGTACCAGAATACAACTTATCCCAATGGTCAGGCTGGTGCTGTGTATAAACAGACTATTCCGCTGGTGAATGCAACCCGTCCGACAGGCGAGTGGCAGCAATACGACATCATCTACAAAGCGCCACGTTTTGACGGTGAAAAACGTTTATCTCCCGGTTATGTCACAGTGCTGCACAATGGCGTATTGCTGCAAAACCATACTGAAATTGCTGGCACCACTGAATGGATAGGTGCACCGCAAGTCAAGGCCCATGGCTGTCTGCCGCTGAAATTGCAGGATCATGGCGACAGCGTCAGTTTCCGCAATATCTGGGTGCGTAAGCTGTAACCTAAAAATGG
>CAMLSF010000263.1 GCA_946482615.1 uncultured Chromatiaceae bacterium
ATGCGCGCTACAAAAGGGTGTAGCTTCAGCACAAAGCTCAGTTGATGTTTTTGACAGAATGTATTTAAGGAGTAGAAATCCAAAGGGCAGGAATTATCGCCACTGTCTCTGTAGGTCGGCATATAAACAACCAAAGGGCCAGTTTCAGACTGAACTGCTGATAAGGTGGTAAGAGGCAGGCAATTGATCCAGTCACGATCTTCAGCTTTTTGCACTAAGGCATCATTACGTGGGTATCCGAGGGACTCAAAACGAGTTGCATTAAAAATTTTCTGAAAGACATTGTCGTTAAACCAGGCAGAACTGGAGACAAATACAGTATCAGTAAACTGATAATGCTTATTACCCGTCAAGGATTTATAAGGTAATCCGTGCCACAGCTGTACCGTCATAAAAGAACGGCGTAGCAGATGGAACAGACCGCGCAGATACTGATGATCAATCACCACACAACGTGCTGTTAATAAATACCAACTGTTAAAAGATGTATTGATTTTCACATTTGGGTCATTGATAAGCTCAGGTAATGATTGAGAAGTAATGCAGTGCCCGACTAAAAATACCGGATCCGAAGGGTAAAGTGCCCTGTGTTTTCTGTACATTAGTAATACATTGGTGTCAAAAAACTGTTCAGCGTAATAAACAATTTTGTTTTTCGGCAATGCAGCTGCCAGCAGCCTTAATATCAGCTTAGCTGAAGCTTTTAGCCATTGATTGAAACGTTGAAAATAGCTTTGCCTGAATAAAACCAGCGGACTTAGATAGCCCTTAGCTTCGCTCTGAAGCCATATTTTACTCCGGTCAAAACCTTGTGTTATCAGCCCCCGACAAATAGCTTGCTGATTGGGCCCGGCGACGACAAAAATGGCATCATAAGCTTTACATTGCTCCGGGCTGTTGCAGATATCCTCGGCTTTTTTCAGATTATCCAGCAAGCCGAGCACCTGATGATTTTGTTGCTGCAATACAGCAATCAATGCCCTGCCAGCTGGATTTGCAGGAGCAACATAACAAGACATTTGCTTAAAATCGGAAAATGTTAACACTAAAGTCCCTTACCAGATCCTGTCAGCCTGCACTCAGGCTTACTGAGTGGGTTTGAACAAATAGCCAACACTGACCGAATCAAACTCAAATGGATTGTCCAAATATCGTTCTAACCCCAGCTGCAAGTAATCCCGCCATATGGCAAGCACCTGATTAAAGGTAGTCAAAAAATCCGGAGCATCATCAGAAATGTTCGCAGCTAATTTGGTCAGTATGCCGGCCATATAGTTTGCGCTGCCATGAAACAAACAAAAGGTGATATCTTTGTCTTTCACCGCCCGTTTTCTTAACAACTTCCATTGAGCTTCGATCAATGCCTTCGCCGACTGCTGGTCCTCAACATCTTCAGCCAACAAGTCTAACCACTGTTTCATTGTTTTTTCGAAAGCTTCGGGTGAAAACTGCTGATAAATTTTATCAGCTGCATCCACAAACGCAGGATAATAAGCAATATCAATAAAATCCGCGATGTCCTGCTCTTTATTTGAACAACTGTTAGTCAACAAGATGTTCTCAGGCATTAACGCAATAGTCCCTTTTATTTTTACGCCATCACTACAATTGTAAACCTCTATTTTACGACCTGATTTACTGATTGCTTGCTCTAAAAGTTTACGCGAAACGTCAAATTCGGCTTTGGTAAAAACGCTATGGCGGAAGTTTCCTGCTGAAGGGACACCACCTCCGTGCCGATGCTGATAGTTATACACCTGAGAACCATCTTCCTTAAAATAAGAAGAATGCTGAGAGTGATGTTGGTTAATATCAATAAAACCTAAGTCGACACCAAACAGGTAAAATTGCTTGAACCCCAGCTTGATTGCATAGTTCATCACCATATTAGTCACTGTAGGATATGCATAAGCAAGAGAGGCGACGGTAAATCCAAGTTTTTTGAGGCCATTATGGAAAACGTAAGTAGAAGCCTCACCATCTTTAAAGCACAATAAGCACTGCTTAAATAAGACTGCAGTATCCGGATGTATGCCATTCACACTGAGTAATCGAATATCTTTTAAGTAACTTAGATCGTCAATTTGCGTGATCCAATCATATGTTGAACGATTCTGCTCAATTTCGGCGTGAAAATCCGGCTTGATGCCATTCTTGTATAAAGAGCGAAGCGCTGTACCACAACTAATCACTATCACTCTTGGCCTGTGTTCAAGCAGGTACTCTATACAATGATCCAGGCTTGGGCCATTGCCGACGATAATCACGGGTATCTCCAGAGCTGGATGTTGACGATAGTCGGCATTTACATGTTTCAAAAAACGTTGGCCACTGTCAACACTATGATGAGTATGGGCAATACCATAACGAGCATGATCATAATACTCACCCAAAGCAAGCACCACTTTTAGTTCAGATCGTAAATCGGAAATGGCTTTTTGCATGCCGATATTAAAGTAGGTACTGAGCATATAGGTATCAGCAATAGAATAGGCACCGACCTGATAAAACTGAGCCATTAAATCATAGAAATAATGACTGCCATCTCCGCCTAAATTCAAATAAACACGACCTTGTTCCGCATCAGCTTTTGCAAAAATACCTGCCCAATCCGTGACCCACAAACTTGCCGCAAAAAAATCAAGATTAGGCTCACAAATAAATAAGTTCTTTATATGATGCTGTTGAGTTAATAGCTCAATATGCTTACCTAGCGCTATTCCAAAAATGATCAATGAATCAACGGATTGCGGAAGCTTACTTTCTCTGTTTAATGTCTTTTCGATGAGTGGTTGAAGCTTAGCTACGTTCGAGAAATGCAAATAATTAATGTACTTTCTGCTGGCCCGCTGATTCAGCACCACATCATCCTTAAAGGGATGATTGACAAAATACTCCACCAGCTCAGTCGATTCAGCTTCAAGATCCTGATGAAACAACGCATTACGTTTTTGATGATACAGATTAGGGTTGCCTTGCTGGTCTGAGACCAGTTGCCAGGCCCGGGTTTTATGCTCCAGCATGGCTTTATGCACTTTAGGATAAAACTTCTGCAGCGCCTCCATATTGGCGTTATACAAAGCTTGTGCCTGCTCTGTTTTATAGTCCAGGGGTTTGTAAAGGCCTAATAAATTACCGGCACGCTCAGAGACATAATCTGCATAGTCTTTGTATTCAGTAAATTGATGACCTGTGTTAGTCAGCGCTTCTTTATCGCCTGAATGCTGCAGCAGGTAACGAATGACATCATCCATCATCGGATGAAATTGATGACGATACACAAAGATTTTGTCGAGTGTTTGATCAAACTCCAGTAACTCCGCTAATTCAGCAGGTACAGCAGTGGCATCTGAGCCTATTTGCAAAAAGATATGGGTGCCCATGCTGGTGGCGGTGTCCAGCAGTTGCTGCCAGTTGTTGGCCTGAGCCGAACAGAGCAAGATGTCTACGTTAGGTTCATAGACCACCAGATAACGGATATGGCTGTTCATCACCAGTTCGTTCAGGTGGTAACCTAAACCCAAACCAAATACCAGCAGCACATCAACTTTGGCTGGCAACGCCTGATGCCGCCAGGTTAAGTCGTCTTTGTGCCCCTGCAAATTGAAGTAGGCAGCATGCGAATAGTACTCCTGCACTTCAGCCATAACTTCCTGTTTTGCCGTACTTTGGTAAAACACCCGGCCTGTCGCAAAATCGACGATATTCAGTTCAGCATCTTTAGTACAAAACAGAGAGTACTGCT
>CAMLSF010000264.1 GCA_946482615.1 uncultured Chromatiaceae bacterium
GTATAAACCGCTAAGGTGAATAAAACCAAAGATCCTGATAAAAACCAGCGCTGCTAAAGCGCACCACGACAGGGTAGATCTATGCAACAAATTCAACCTCTGCAGGTGAGCCTGCCATTCTCGCCCAGCGCTTTTACTCAGGTGAAGTGGATGACTTGCCTGATGTTTTTTGTTTTTGCCATGACCACAGATGCGGTCGGCGTCATTATTCCGCAGGTGGTGGCGCAGTTTCAGTTAAGCCTGACCGAAGCCGCCGCTTTTCATTATGTGCCCATGTTGTTTATTGGTTTATCCGGTTTGTTTTTGGGGCGTTATGCCGACCGTTTTGGCCGGAAAAAAGTGATACTGGCGGGGTTGGCGCTTTATGCCATAGCTTGTGTGGCTTTTATTTTTGGTGAAAGTTTTATCTTTTATTTGCTGCTGTTAGGGGTTAGTGGTTTAAGTATTGGTTTATTTAAAACCGGTGCTTTGGCTTTAGTGGGGGATGTCAGCCCTGATGCCGACAGCCACACCCGACTGATGAACAGAGTCGAAGGTTTTTTTGGTTTGGGTGCTATTTTTGGCCCGGCTTTAGTAGGTTTGTTAATAGCCGCCTCTTTGGATTGGACCCAGTTGTATTTATTGGCTGGGCTGATTTGTGCAGTACTGCTGATTATGGCCTCCCGGCTGGATTATCCGGCTTATCAGCCGCAACAACATAGTTCGGTCTGGCAAAGTCTGGCGCTGGTAAAAGACAAATATGCACTGGGGTTTTCGCTGGCTATCGCCTGTTATGTGGCCA
The DNA here is from genome assembly GCA_946482615.1 of uncultured Chromatiaceae bacterium. Next base: position 782 of record CAMLSF010000264.1, read on the forward strand.
CCGAAGTCGCCATTTTTGTTTGGTTGCCCACCTTATTACAAAGTTACGATGGCAATTACACAGTGCTGGCCACTCATGCTATTACGGTGTTTTTTATTCTGCGCACAGCGGGTCGTTTTCTGGCGGAGTGGTTACTGCTGCGCTTTAGCTGGACAGCGTTATTGGCCTGGTTTGGCAGCGCCATTTTTGTCTGTTTTGCTTTGAGTATGTTCTACGGTGTAGCTCTGGCCTTATGGCTGATGCCGCTGTCCGGGCTTTTTATGTCGATGATGTACCCAACCTTGAATTCCAAAGGCATCAGCTGTTTTCCCCGTCAGCAGCATGGCGCTGCTGCAGGTTTAATTTTAGCTTTTACCGCTTTGGCCGCCGCTTTAGGGCCTTTGTTGATGGGCTTAGTCGGCGATGCTTTGGGGGATGTACGTTATGGCTTTTATCTGGCCACAGGTTTTGCTTTGCTGCTGATGCTGGGGCTCTGGTGGAATCATGTTGTCCAACCTGCCGCTAAGCGTCTGGCGCTTGGCCATGATTAAGCTGTAAAGATCTTGTATAAAACAAAGGTGGCTGATGCCACCTATGTTGTTTCTGTAACTCAGTGCTATTTCAGTGGAATAAATTCAATAGCAGCACCGCCACCGGGCTGCAACACCAGGTTGATTGTATCTTTGGCTGTCACTTCACTGCGTTTGATTTGATAAGCTTCCGGCTTGGTTTCCCAGTGCGAATCGGCGGCGTCTGTGTAGGCAATCATCTGGTAACGCACACCAGCTTTCAGAAAGCTTAAAGGCTGCTCTAAAGTGCGGGCCTCTTCGTTGCTGGTAGCACCTAAATACCAGTTGTCTGAGTGCTTGTCCTGCCGTGCTATCACCAGATACTGGCCTATTTTGCCTTGCAGCGCCTGGCTTTGTTGCCAGTCGGTGGGTACGGCGTCGATAAAAGCAAAAGCCGGGTGGCCCTGATAGTTTTCCGGTAAATCCGCCACCATTTGCAGCGGGCTGTACAAGGTGACATACAAAGCGAGCTGATTGGCCAAAGTGCTGGGTACTCTGTTATGGGGTCTGTGTTTTTGGTAGTCGAAGTTAAAAATGCCAGGAGTAAAGTCGATAGGGCCGGATAAACCGCGGGTAAAAGGAATAATCACGGTATGATTCGGCAAGTTGCCTGTATCCGGGCTGCCGCCATTGTATTCCATACCCCGCACGCACTCGCGGGTCATCAGGTTCGGGTAAGTGCGGCTTAAGCCTGTGTCTTTGACTGTTTCATGGGCGTTCACCATCACCTGATGCCGGGCTGCTGTTTCCGTCACTTTTTGAAAATGATTCACCATATACTGGCCATGATGCCACTCTTTTTGATCAACACGGGTGCCTACATAGCCCATTTTGACTGATGGAATACCCAGCTTCTGGTAATAGCCAAAACCCTGCTCCATCTGTTTTTCGTAATACTGCACACCGGCCGCTGTTTCGTGATGGCCTGTTAAAGTCACACCTTTGCTTTTGGCGTAGTGATTTACTTTTTCTATGTCAAAACCTTCGACCGCTTCGGTAAAACTAAAGGTAGGAGGGCGCTGCCACCAGTCACCTTCCCAGCCTTTGTTCCAGCCTTCGATTAAAACGCTGTCGATATTGTGCTTGCTGGCAAAGTCGATGTACTGCATAGCGCGTTCTGTGGTGGCGCCTTGTTTCGGGCCTGGCGACCAGTCTTTTTCGCCTATATGCATCTCCCACCAAATGCCCATGTATTTGCCGGGTTTGATATAACTGATGTCTGTATCTTTGGCGGCAGGTTCATTTAAATTCAGAATAAGGTCTGAGTTCAGCAAAGCCAGTTCCGAATCCGCAATTTGAATAGTGCGCCAGGGCGTTTGAAAAGGCGTTTGGGTATAGACCTTGTCGCCATTGGCCCAGGGCACTAAGTCAGCTTTTAAGGTGATATGGTTGTCGGTGATATGACGCAGCGTCATCGAAGCGTAATTGACTAAAGCCGCTTCATGCACAGAAACTGCTATGCCGTTATCCAGCAAAGTTAAAGGCGTATGAGCCACATTGACCGAGCTTAACGCCGAATTCAGATACTGGTATTCAAAACGCTGATCCTGATAAGCCTGGATCCACCAGGCTGAAAAGTTACGGGCAAAAGCAAATTCGGTCAGCTCGTCGCTGATCACTACTTTGTTTAAATGCGGCTGCCTGGGCAGCAAATAACGAAAGGCAACGCCGTCGTTATAGACACGAAACACCAGCTGCATCTGCCGGGCTTTAGCTCCTTGCTCAGTCAAATCCAGACTGATTTCGTTGTACTGATCCACTATGGTGGCGCGCTGGCCCCAGACAGGTTGCCAGCTGCTGTTGTGGCTGCGTGTATGCACTTTCTTTGCCTGTAAATGAGCTTGCAGTAGAGGCTGATCTTTAAAAGCAAAACCTAAAGCGGAGGGCTTAAGCACGGCTTTGTTTTTGTAGTTCACACTGTAGCTGATGCTTTTATCTGACAACTGCAGTGCCAGACTGATGTGTTTGTCAGGGGAGTGCAGTTGCCAGTTTTGCTCTGCTTTTGGCTCTGTAGCTAAAGCCTGAACACTTAGCAGTGTTGTTAAGAAAAAAAAGGGGATCCACTTCATATCAGGTTCCTTGGTAAATAGTAAGTAAGTCGTGGTGCGGCATAAAATTCAGCAGGCAAGCGGAAAAAAACGCGTCCAGCTGTAAGTCCTGATAAGGATCTGGCCGTTTTGTTTGTTCAGTTGTTGGTGCAATTAAAGCCGGGTAAACGCCATAACCAGACAGCAGGCAATGCCAGGAGCTGGTGCCAAAATGTGAGCTCAATTGCTGGCGTTTGATCTCCTTGTCCAGATCGTTTTTGCGATACCAGCAGTCGAGGATCTGCAGCAACGAATCCGATAGCTGGGTATTGGCTCTGTTGGCGCGCCAGTAGTCGGTGTCGTCGCGGCTGTTGAGTTTGTAATGCGC
>CAMLSF010000265.1 GCA_946482615.1 uncultured Chromatiaceae bacterium
CTGCGCTCTTGCTGAGTTAAGTCTTCGTTTATATTCCGGGCGCTGTATCCAAAACTTTGCGCACTTTGCTGTTGTTTGATTGCACTCATCAGATGCACTCCTGTCTTCTTTTGGTTGACACTGCCGGGTAAGAATCGGACTTCCCAACAGCAGGCGAATTTCAAGCCTAACCCGCTCAAGATGAGCCTTAGCTGAACATATTGGATATTTTTTAACCAACCCATACTTTCACTATTTCCCTCCAGACTCCCTGTCACCAGAGTAAGCGGCCGTTCAGTTAACACAGGTAGACTGCCGCCTTATCGTCACCGGTGATAGCCGGTACAGGTTTTAAAAGAGGGATCACAACAATGAAAGTGAAATTAGCTTTGGCCACTCTGGCTCTGACTACCACTATGACAACAGCTATGGTACAGGCTGGCGAATTTGTTCCGGCTGCAGGTTTTGGCTCACAGTATGGTGACTTAGGCGGCAAATTTATGTACCGCGAAGACAATATGGCAGTTTATGTTGGCGCTGGTGTAGGTGGGGCCGCTGTTGGTTTTCATATAGCCCCATCAGCCGGCAGTCAGCACGTCTTTGGTGCTCAATATGCTTCAGAATCCGATGTGTTTGATGGCGATAGTTTGCTGCTGGCGACTTATGATTACCACTTCCGTGGCTTTAGTGGCCGGGGCTGGACTTTAGGCGGTGGTTTAGGCACTGCAGATTATCAGGGCGGCCGTCGTGATGGTGAAAGCAAAACTGTGGCCGTTTTTAACGTCGGTTATAAATTCTGATTTGTTATTCATTCTCTACAGCTGTGACTAAAAAGGCTGCCGATGGCAGCCTTTTTAATGCCGCTATAAAAACAACTTAGTGTATTGCTCAGGCATCTGCTCAAGAGCCTTGATTTGCACGTCTTTATAAAAGATTTCAGCCGCTTCACTTTGCAGCTGAATTTTACCTTCGACTAAAGGTTTAGTTTTACCGTCCGGCGTGACATATCTGGAATTGCGTAACACCATCACCACATGACCGTTGACTATATGCAGGCTCTGGCCTTCAAAGCTAATCAGCTCCACTGTATTCCACTGCCCTGCCGGTTTTTCATGATTGTCTTTACGCAGTACAAAACCCTGCAACTCTTCGCCTTTACCTACTTTGAGAAAAGGCTGAGTTTCATCGGCCACAGCATTCATAATGGACTCAGGCATAAAAGCCCGCACATCAATAGCTGAATTGGCCTGTTGCCAATAATCGCCGTTATGACCTTCCATGATCTGGAATTCCTGCGACATCATCCAGGAGCGGAAATACTCCTGCCCATGTTCACCTATGGCGTGATACAAAATGCCGCTGTCTTTGAGTTTATTCAGACGAGGTGGCCATTTTTTTTCACCCCAGCGAAACTGCAGTTTTAAATGGTAGTTTTTGTAAGACTTTTTACTGGTGACAGCGCCATAAATTTCACCGCTGACTCTAAGTACAGGCTCGCTGTTTTCTTCCAGCATCGTAAAGACTTTGTAGCTGTCGTTGCCGGTATTTAAGCCTATAGGCGCTATCGGCTTACCCTGCTCGTCTTTGGGTACTGAACCATCGTACGACTCTTTGTGTTTATAACTTAAGTAGGTATCCCACTGGCTTAGATCTTTATCCAACAAAGGTTGCCAGTCCGCAGCCAAAGTGGAATAACTACAAAAGGCGACAGAAAAACACAGAAATTTAAGTTTCATGGTTATATCCAATAATGAACGATTTCAATTGGATACCAGTTTAAATCAGAGTTGTAAAGCGCTTACAACCGGATCAAAAACAAAAGCCCTTTACGTTTTTTCGTAAAAGGCTTTTGCTCGTTTGTGCTGTATTACCAGTTCAGCTTTTGTGCATCTTTAGCCATCCCTGGTTGTAAAGGTTCAGCTTTCAGCTCTGGTACAGCTTGTTCCTGTAACTGCTTTTGCAGCAGACTGATGGCATAAGATAACTGCGCATCCTGACCACTAAAACTGGCGTATGGCAGATTATCGACCAGCAGATCCGGGCTGACACCCCGGCCTTCAATGATCCAGCGCCCCTCTTTATCAAACTGCGCTGTTTCAGCCACACGGGCCACGCCCATATCTGCTAACAAATTACGGCCTGATAACCAAACACCAGCGCCTGCGGTTTGTTGCCCTACGACTGGGCCTAACCCTAAGCTTTTGACACCGGCGGCAAAAGTTTCACCGTCTGAATAGGTCAGAGGATCCGTCAGCACCACCAGTTGGCCGCGGAACGTCTGCTGCATATTGGTGTAGGCCTTACCCTGAGCCGGCTGCCAGAAAGCCCAGACCCGGCGTAACAGTTTTTCAATCACCCAACTGTCGATATTACCGCCTCTGTTACGGCGCACATCAATAATCAAACCCGGCTTATCCACATTGGCATAAAACTCACGGGCAAAGTTGCTGATGTCGCTGGGTGTCATCGCATACAAATGCAGATAACCCAGCTGTTGTTTGCCTTGCTGCTCTACCTGCTGCTTTTTCTGCTGCACCCAATGCTGATACCTCAAGTTTTGTTCTTGCTGGGGACTGACAGGCACCACTATCTTTTTAAAGCTTTTGCCGTCACGCTCTAACTGCAACAACACCTGCTGACCTTGTTGCTGCTGTAAAGCCTGATGTAAATCCAGCACTGTAGCTACAGTTTTACCATTGACCGCCAGCAAGGTATCGCCCTCTTGTAGCTCCACTGTGGTACTGTTCAGTGGACTGGCGATAGCAGGTAAGTCAGGGTCGGTTTGATAAATAGTCTGCAGCACCAATTTGCCGTCGCGGCTGATAAATTCACCACCCAGGCTGGCGGCTTTGCTGCTTTCACTGGCTTTGGCATAATCGCCACCCCGCACTTGCGAGTGCAATACAGACAATTCACCAATCAACTGTGCCAGCAGATCATCCAGCTCAAATCTGTCTGTCACTCTGTCGAGCAAAGGCTGGTAACGTCTTTTGGTACTGCCCCAGTCCACACCACGCATGGCCGGGTCAAATAAAAACTCACGATGCATCAGCCAGGCATCGTGAAACATTTGTTGCCACTCCGCTTTGGGGGTCACCGTCAGGCTGATTTTATCCAGCGCCCAGGGCTCAGCGTCTTCGCCCTCAGGGGCTTTGGCTGTGGCTGAGCCTAAGAAAAAGCGATACTTGCCTGGTTCAGTTTCATACTGCAAATACAAGGACTTACCGTCAGCGCTAGTTTCCAGATCACGCACCTTGCTGGCAAAACTTAGTAATTTTTTATTCTCCGGTTCAATTTTTAATGCCCGTACTGCACCCGCATCACCGCTGTATTCAAACTCCTGCAGGTACAAATAATCTGCTGCTGCCTGCAGCTTTTGATAATTGCCAGCTGCCACTGGCACTTGCCAGAGCTGGCCCGGTAAATCTTTGAATGCGATGGCCTTAGGTTGCCCTTCTAAGCCGGCCGTCAGTTCAGTTTCAGCGGCAAAAGGAAATGCTGCAGAGCTGTTCAGGGCATAAGCAAACACCTGTGCTCTTTTATCAAAAGCCGGCCCCATATTCCTATCGCCCCAGGGCGCACCTGGGGTAGGTTTTAATTCGCGCTCGGACAAAAAGTACAACCAGTCTCCGTCAGGATGAAACGCAGGGCTAAAGGAGTTGTATTTATCTGT
>CAMLSF010000266.1 GCA_946482615.1 uncultured Chromatiaceae bacterium
TTCGAAAGAGTCGAATAAATACCAGCAGTTAGCTTTTGAATAAGAGGGTTGGCTTTGGCCAGCCCTTTTTATTTGTACTTTGAGATACCGCTGTGGAGAATTTAAAACACCAGCGCCTGAACTTTGACCTTCTGCTGTTCAATCACAGCTCTGAATTCCGGGCTTGTTGTCGACCAATCCACAACATCGACTTTCCAGGGTAAATCAGACTCGGAGAAGGCTTCATGTAAACTGGCCAGTAAAGCTAAAGACAAAGGTTGCTGTGACATAATCACCAAATCTAAATCAGAAAAAGGCTTAGCAGTCCCTTTGACACGTGAACCAAAAGCCCAGACTTCACAGGAAGGCACCAGTTGTCGCACTATCTGCTTAACTATGGCTAAATGTTCAGAACTGATATCTAACTGGCTAATGCTCATGCCATCCTCTTTTCTAACTGCTCAGATAAATGACTAGCTTCAGCTAAAAACTTCGGAATACCTGCCACCACTTCTAAAGCCACAGCTTCATCGTAGCTATGACTGGTTTTGCCACGCATTTCACGATACAAACGCCAGTCCGACCAGCTTCCCAGTAATAACCCCTGCTCGTTACCAGTGCGGATCAAATCCTAAAAAGGCATCTGATCAAATAGCTCCGGAGTAGCGGACGCCATTTCCAGGTAACGTTTCAGCATTCTATGGCTGATTTCATAAGTAAACTCAAAACGCTGCACCAGACCATCACGAATTTGAGTGTCACTTATATCCTGCTGATATCTTAACCAGCCTTCGTGCAGCCTGTTGGTGGCATTATGTAAAGGGGTAAGATCGAGCACAAAATCATTCATCAGCTAAGTCCTGTATGAAATACTGTCACAACAGCAGGTATAAGCGAAATTAACCTTATGCTATCGTAATTTGCAGCCTTTTGCCCAATCTTAGCCTGAAGTAGGAACTTTCGCTTAATTCCAGCTTTTCAGCACGAATAAGCTAAGTTAGCATAAGCGCCCTTTTAGTCTGAAAGCTGTGGAGCAAGAGCCATGTCGAACCCTGAACAGTTATTTTTAGCGGCCGATCAGCAGCTGGATACTTTAGGTTTACGTTGCCCTGAGCCTGTGATGTTAACCCGCCTGGCTATTCGCAAAATGACGGCGGGCCAGACGCTATTAATTACCGCTGACGACCCGGCAACCACCCGCGATATACCTGCTTTTTGCCGTTTTATGGAGCATGAACTGGTCGCCAGCGATACAAGTAGCGAGCCTTTCCGCTATTTGGTGAAAAAATCCGGCTAAGAATTCAAAGCACCGCAAACACTTTTAACTGCCTTTTTCCGCCCTTTATTAACCACTTTCTGCCCTTTATCGGTTCGCACTGTAAGGGCCCATGCCGCTACGCCACACTACCTGCATCAAGACACTTAACCACTGATAAACAAGGTAAAACATGATGCAACAGTCCAACAAAATCTTTAACCAAACTAACTTAAACCTGCTGTTCATCACAGCACTGGCGGCTTTAACCATTAAAACTCAGCTGCTGCCCACCGACAGCGCAACAGTGCGTGAACTTAATGTGCAGCGTATTAACGTAATGGAACCCAGCGGTCATCCACGTTTGGTGATAGCCAATACAGGCCATGCGCCTAAAGCCATTAAAGAGGGCAAAGAGTTTTTTGATCCGGGCCCACGCCCAGGCATGATTTTTTACAATGACGAAGGTACAGAAAATGGCGGTTTTGTGTTCCGTGGTTTTGAAAAAGACGGCAAGGTGGAACATGGCCTGCATTTATCTTTTGACCGTTACAATCAGGACCAAAGCCTGGCGCTGCAGCATATTGAACAGGACGGTATGCTGATCTCAGGTCTGAACGTGGTAGACAGGCCGCAATATCCTATAGACGACTATATGCAGCTGATGCTGGCCGCAGAAAAAGGTGATGCGAAAGCTCAAGCGCGCATAAAAGAGCTGGAACAACAACACCCAGATATTCATGGCAACAGAAGAGCTTTTTATGGCACATTAAACAAAAAAGCTATGCTGCAACTGAATGATCCTCAAGGAAATAAACGAATTGAAATGGCTGTGGGTAAGGATGGCAAACCTCAACTGGTGTTTTATGCTGAAGATGGCAGCGAACTGATGCGTTTACCAGAAGCAGTACAGGTGAAATGATGACACAGTTCAAAACCTTTGCCCTGTTATTGGTCTTTTCCTATGGCTTGATGTTGTATCTGGCGCTGCTGCAAACAGCGCCTGGGCAACCTTTGCAGTTCCATGCCGATGCCCCGCTTTGGCTGACACTACAGGCCGCTTTGTCACTCTGGTTAAGCCGCAAGTTAGATGCTGTGCTTTGGGCCAAAGGCACTGCGGTTTCACTGCTGCAGCGTTATAGCCAAAGCTTTGGCCTGAGTTTGCTGATTTTTGTTGGCCTGATGACTGGCATTCAGCTTTTGATAGATACAGCCACTGGCCAGCCCTTTTTGCTGCAGCAGTATCTGCGGGTTGGCCTGATGTATCTGCTGGTGCATAGCTTAATAGCGGGGGCAGATTTGTTATGGCAAGCGTTAAAACGCCAGCAACAACAACAACTCGAGCTGCTGCAGGCACAACAACATAACCAGCAGTTCAAGTTGCAATTGCTGCAACAACAACTGGACCCACACTTTTTGTTTAATAACCTCAATGTGCTCTCTGTGCTTATTCATAAAAGCCCGGATCAGGCCGAGCAGTTTCTTGACCATTTTGCCGATATTTACCGTTACCAATTGCAGCAAGGCAGTAAAACGCTGGTGCCTTTGGCCGACGAGCTGATTTTTGCACAGCAGTATATGGCGCTGTTGGCGCAACGTTTTCCGGCCAGTTTTCAACTAAAGATCTCTGTAGAGCCGGAGCAACAAACTAACTATCAGTTAGTGCCCTGCAGCCTGCAGTTGCTGCTGGAAAACGCAGTGAAACATAACAGCGCATCAGCTGAACAACCTTTGTTGATCCAACTGGAACTGCAACAAGGTCAGTTAATAGTGCATCACCCATTGCGACCCAAGGCTTTTGCCCAGCCCGGTACAGGCACAGGTTTAAGCAATTTATCTGAGCGCTGCCAGGCAGTGCTGGGCAAGCCAATAGAGGTGACACAAAACGACGAGTTTATCGTCTCTGTGCCACTGCAGCAGAGTGTTTAAAGGGGCGGCATGAGCAAGGATAGGTCATGAAAGTACTGATTATTGAAGACGAAGTATTAGCGGCAGAAAAACTGGCCGCTTATCTGAAACGCTATCAACCCGACGCCGAACTGGTAGCTCAGCTTAGTTCTGTCGCTCAGGTGATTGAGTTTTTCTCTGCAGATCCAAAAGCTCAACAACTGGATTTAATCCTCTCCGATGTAGAGCTGACAGATGGCCAGGTATTTACCGCGTTAGAACAGCTGGATTTGCCTTGCCCTGTGCTTTTCACTACAGCTTATGATCAATACTGGATGCAGGTGTTTCAGTACCAGGCGGTGGATTATTTACTGAAGCCCTTCTCCTACCCCAGATTTGCCGAAGCCATGCTGAACTTTGCCCAGTTGAAACATAAGCTGCAGCAGCCAGTAACAGCTGCAACTCTGGCCTATAAAAAGCGGTTTTTATTACGCAAAGGCCAAAGCTTATCTATTTTGCCAGTCGC
>CAMLSF010000267.1 GCA_946482615.1 uncultured Chromatiaceae bacterium
GCAACTAAAGATGCTCAGAATCCAATTCTGAAAGTGAAATTAGACGAACTGGCGCACGTAACTGCTGCTTAAGGTGTAAGAGTGAAGTTATTCAAGTCCCGTATCGGCTTCATGCTGGTGTTGTTGACGACTTTGGCTGCTTGTTCTTCGAAAGAGGAATTGGTTTATCCGACTATCAACAACAAAATTGAACCCGAGGAAATTTGGAGTGCGTCAGTGGGTGATGGTGTTGAACACTATGATTCAGCACTGCGTCCATTGATTTACAAAGACAAAGTCTTTGCAGCCAGCCGCGCTGGTTTAGTCATGGCTTTTGACAAAGAGTCCGGCGATCGTCTTTGGACTTTTGATGTGCGTGACGACGGTACCGGCAGTTTTTTTGAAGCCCTGAAGTTCTGGAATTCTGAAACAGCCCGGGTGTCTGGTGGCGTCAGTGCTGGTTATGACAAAGTGTTTGTCGGCACTGAAAATGGCGACGTAGTGGCCTTAAATCCTGAAACCGGCGAGCTGGTCTGGCGGGTTAAAGTCAAAGGTGAAGTTATTGCCAGTCCTGCAGCAGGTGACGGTTATGTGCTGGTAAATACTTCAGCTGGTTATATGTTTGCTTTGCATCCTGATACAGGCGAACAACGCTGGATGCATGAACAGGAAAGCGCACTACTGAGTTTACGTGGTACCAGTGAACCTGTAATTGCCAGTGGTGGTGTAATTTTTGGCAGTGGTGCTGGCAAGGTTTCAGTGTTAATTGCTGATAAAGGTGTATTGGCCTGGGATGCAGCTATAGCTGTGCCAAAAGGTGCTACTGACTTATCCAGAATGGTGGATGTCGACGCCACTCCTATAGTCGTGGATGGCACTATTTACGCTATCGCCTTTAATGGGGAGCTGGTGGCGCTGGAACTGCGGACAGGCCGTGTGATGTGGAAACGCGAATACGCCAGCTTCCGTGACATGGTGATTGAAGGCAATACCATTTATCTGGTCGACAGCGTCGGTAAAATCTTCGCCATAGACCGTCGTAATGGTTTAGAGCAGTGGGCTCAGTTGGGCTTGCACAAACATTTCCTGACCGGTCCTGCAGTCTATAAAGATTATCTGGCCGTGGGTGATGTGGAAGGCAACTTATTCTGGTTGGATAAAAACACCGGTGAATTTGTTGCTCAGGAGACTTACGGCTCTGGTTTTTATGTGCAGGGCGTCAGCTCAGCCGATGAATTAGTGATCCAAACCCGGGATGGTGAGCTAAGTTTAATACGCTTACCTTAAGCTGTCCTGGTTGACCATAAAGCAGGGTCGGAGCCGATAAAAAATCGCCTCCGGCCTTGTTGTTTCATAGAGTGTAGTGATTGTTGTCATTGCCATGACGTAAAACCTCTGGTGTGACAGAGTAAGAAGGCCAGTTGGCCTGCGGTATCCACAAGGATACATAGTAATTTTATTTGAGGTAAAACCATGTTACCTGTAGTGGCTTTGGTTGGCAGAGCCAACGTTGGAAAATCAACATTATTTAACCGTTTGACCCGCACCCGTGATGCCTTAGTGGCGGATTATCCGGGCCTGACGCGTGACCGTAAGTACGGTTCAGTCAAATACGAAGGTTATGAATTTATTGTGGTCGATACCGGTGGTATAGACGGCAATGAGCAAGGCATTGAAGTAGAAATGGCCGAGCAGTCACTTAAAGCCATAGACGAAGCCGATGTTGTGCTGTTTATGGTCGACGCCCGTGCCGGTGCCATGGTGGCTGATGATGCGATAGCGCAACACTTACGCCGTATCAATAAAAAGGTGTTTTTGGTCGCCAACAAAACTGATGGTTTGGATGCCGACACAGCCACAGCAGATTTTTACAGTCTGGCTTTAGGCGAAGTTTATCCTATCGCCGCTGTGCATGGCCGTGGTGTAGTGTCTTTGCTGCAACATGCGTTGTTACCTTTGTTGTCTGAACAGCAACAACAACGTATTGCGGCTATTGAAAAAGGCGAAGAGTTACCGGAAGACTTTGAAGAAGAAAGCGAAGAAGACATTACCCAGGCCAAGGATCAGCATATCAAGCTGGCCATAGTGGGCCGTCCAAACGTAGGTAAGTCGACCTTAACCAACCGCATCCTGGGTGAAGAGCGGGTGGTGGTATTCGATATGCCGGGCACGACCAGAGATTCGATTTATATCCCTATGACCCGCGGTGAGCGCGAATACACTCTGATCGACACAGCTGGTGTGCGTCGTCGTGGCAAAATTGACGATATGGTCGAAAAGTTCTCAGTGATTAAAACACTGCAGGCGATAGAAGATGCCAACGTGGTGATTTTAGTACTGGACGCCCGTTTAGGTATTTCGGATCAGGACTTAAGCATTTTAGGTTTTGTATTAAATTCAGGCCGTTCATTAGTGATCGCCGTTAACAAATGGGATGGACTGGATGACCGTATCAAAGAAGATGTAAAACGTGAACTCGACAGACGTTTAGGTTTTATTGACTTTGCCCGTTTGCATTTTATCTCTGCTTTACACGGCTCAGGTGTGGGTAACTTATTTGAATCGGTCGAAGAAGCCTTCGATTCGGCTACCCGTCGTGTCAGTACTGCGCTTTTAACCCGTATTATGAAAATGGCAGTGGAAGATCACCAGCCTCCTATGGTGAAAGGCCGTCGCGTCAAGCTGAAATATGCTCACGCCGGTGGTTACAACCCACCTATTATCGTGATCCACGGTAACCAGGTAGAAGATCTGCCGGATTCGTACAAACGTTATCTGATGAACTATTACCGTAAGTCCCTGCAGATGATGGGCACACCGGTACGGATTGAATTCCGCGAAGGTGAAAACCCCTTTGCTGGCAAACGTAATACGCTGACACCAAACCAGCAGTACAAACGGGACCGTATCTTAAAAGCCAGAGCGAATCTGGTGAATAAGAAGTAAGTTTGATTCAGGGCCAGCGCAAGCTGGCCTTGTTGTTTGTGGGTGCTGCATTGATTGCGAATTGTAGGGGCGGGTCTTGTACCCGCCCGTTAAATAGCGCCAAACGTGCGGGTTGTGATATATAGCCACTCCTAAATCAACCATCCTTACTCTGAGGTTTTATGCTGCATCATGTGTCTTTTGGTGTTTCTGATATTTATCGTTCAGCCGCTTTTTACGATGCTGTGTTATCTGCTTTAGGTTATGTCCGGGTTTGGGATGATATCAGCGATGATGACCCGGATTGTGCTGTAGGTTATGGCTACAGCAATGGTGGCGATAAGTTTGCCATCAAACTCAGAGCGCAGTCTGTATCAGGTTCGATACCAGGTTTTCATCTGGCCTTTGCTGCACCAAGCCGGGCTGCTGTGGATGAGTTTTATAAAGCTGCATTGCAACATGGCGGCAAAGACAATGGCGCTGCGGGCCTGAGGCCAGATTATGGCGATGAGTATTATGCGGCTTTTGTCATTGACCCGGATGGTTATCATATTGAGGCTGTGATTAATGGGGCTGAGCAGGCTTAGGTGTTACTTCACTGCTGTAGTTGTGACAGTTGTTGACGGCTAGATTTCTTACTTTAAAGCGTTTCGCCGCTGGCGAGATACTTTCTTTTGCTTCGCCAAAAGAAAGTATCCAAAGAAAAGGCGACCCCAGGTCGCAGCG
>CAMLSF010000268.1 GCA_946482615.1 uncultured Chromatiaceae bacterium
GCCATCTGCGCCGACACCGCCTGATCTTTACGCAGGTTCTGATAACGTTTTAAATCCAGTCGAGCCACGTCCAGCTGTGCCTGCACTACCGCCAGCTGAGCTTTCGCCTGTTCATAAGCCGCTCTGATACTGCGATCATCAATCACTGCCAACAAGTCACCGGCTTTCACCAACTGGCCTTCTTCCACCAGAATACGCTGCAATATGCCATCGACCTGAGGGCGGATTTCCACACTTTGTTGGGCTTTCACTTGCCCAATAGCCCGGATCCAGACAGGCACGCTCTGTTGTTGCACTAAAGCCGTTTTCACCGGCACAGCCGGGCCTTGTTGCGCCATCGCAGCACAGCTCAGCCAAAGGCCGGATATGATCACTAGCTTTCCCAGTTTCATGCAAAAAACTCCGTTGTATTCTTAAGTAAAAACAGCCTGCAGCAGCAACTTAGCATAACCAATAGCGGCTAAAGTGACAGCACTGTTTCTTTTGTTGATTCAATATTTTGTAGCATTCTGACAAGCTAAACGATTTGGGTTCCCTAAAGGATCAATCAATGCGGTCAGGTGCAAAAAAAAGCAGACCAGAGGAGCCGGAACCGGGTAACTGCATTGTGACACTGCTACACCATACCACCATTGACCCGGATCACTTGTGAGTTAATCCAGCCGCCATCAGGACCAGCTAACACAGACACCACAGCTGCAATATCTTCAGGTGTACCTAAACGTTCCAGCGGAGCCAGTTTCGCCATCTGTTGGATTAATTCATCCGACTTGCCCTTTAAAAACAGCTCTGTCGCCACAGGGCCTGGCGCTACCGCGTTGACGGTAATGTTCTGACCACGCAATTCATTAGCCAATACATGCACCAAAGCTTCGACTGCGGCTTTGGTGGCGCTATAAGGGCCATAAGTCGGCAGAGCCTTTGCAATGACGCTGGTCGATAACGCAATAATACGACCGCCCTGGCTGATATGACGGGCTGCACTACCCAGTACATAAAAAGCACCTGTGAAGTTGGTACGAACCAGCTGCTCAAATTGGTCGGTGCTGCACTCAGCCACAGGCACATTGGTCAGAATGCCAGCACTGTTTACCACTACATCCACCCGGCCAAAGTGTTGTTTTGCCGTAACAAATAACTGCTCTACCGCTGCTGCGTCTGCCACGTCGGCCTGCACTGCTATAGCATGGCCACCGGCTTGCTGAATCTGAGCCACCAGCTGCTCAGCGTTCTCCTGCCCTGCGGCATAATTGACGACCACAGCAAAACCATCCTCTGCTAAACGCAAAGCAATGGCTTTACCTATGCCTCTGGAGGCCCCTGTGACTACTGCAGTTTTGATTGAGTGATACATAGCTGTTCTCCCGGTTGAAACACCGCTGTGGTGTCTGAATGGGAGTTAGTCTAGATCTGCCACATAACTGGATAAATGCACGAGAATTGATAACATAATTCAATCAAGACGAACAATAACCCGAAAAGGCCAGTGAATGGACAAGTTCGATAGCTTAAAGCTGTACTGTAAAATTGTGGAATTGGGCAGCTTTACTCAGGCCGCTGGTGTATTACAAATCCCGCGTGCGACCGCCACTTACGCCATGCAGCAGTTAGAACAGCGCCTGAATTGCCGCCTGCTGGAGCGCACCACCCGTCAGGTCAAACCTACTCTGGATGGCCAGGCGTTTTATCAGCGCTGTATTCGCATTTTGTCTGAACTGGACGATGCCGAAGCCAGCCTGAATACTGTGGCAGCCAACCCGGCTGGTTTATTACGTTTGGGCCTGCATGGGGTGCATGCAGCACACATTATTATTCCGGCTTTGCCGCAATTCAGAGCACTGTACCCGCAGCTGGATATTGCCATCAGTACAGGGGACAGGCTGGTAGATCTGGTCCGCGAAGGTATTGATCTGGTCGTGCGGATAGGTGTGCCCAAAGACTCCACTTTAGTGGGTAAAAAGCTGGCCGCTTTGCCACAGGTGCTTTGTGCCAGTCCGGCTTATCTGCAGCAGCATGGTGTGCCAGAGCAGCCGGAGCAGCTCAATCAGCATCAGGCTGTAGGCTTTTTCTCCAGTGATCACAATATCAGCTACCCCTTTAGCTTTCTGATCAATGGTGCAGAGCAGGATTTTCCGGCCAAAGGCTGGTTGTCTGTGAATGACGCCGAATCTTACACTGCTGCCGCATTAGCGGGTTGTGGCATTATTCAGGTCCCTGATTTCCGGATTAAACCTTATCTGCAGTCTGGCGCTTTAGTGCCCATCTTAACCCACCTGCAAAGTCCGGCTTTGCCTGTACATGTGTTGTATCCGCAACATCACCAATTGTCGCCCAGAGTGAAAGTATTTGTGGAATGGGTTAGCGCTTTATATCAACAGAAATTTTCCAGCGAAAAATAAGCAGCAAGGCAAGTAAAACCACCTATAGTTATTTAACCATTTATTAACAGGCGGAGTCCGGGATGAAACCGCTATTGTGTCTGGTGTTTTGTTGCAGTTTTCCCCTGTTGGCTCAACAACAATGGCCGCAAGCGGATTGCGATAAAGCGACCAAAAAGCTGCAGCAACTGGAACAAAAAATCAGCTCGGGTTATAGCTTAAAAGAAGCAGAACAATTGAGTCTGGATCAGCGCCAGCTGGAAAAACAGCTCGACCAGTTTTGCCAGAAACCTGCTTTAGCCTCTGATCGGAAAAAACCAAACATCAAAAAGACAGTCAAAACACCCCCGGATCCGTTGACCGATATTGCCAAAGGCCCACAGCTTTATGTCAGCTCTATCTCAGTCAAAGCGCCTTATCAGGGTAAAAAACTGCAGGCCTGGCTGGAGTATTACTCCGAACCTAAACAATGTTTTGGCGTGCGCGACAGCAGGCAAATGGTTTGGTGTGTCGAGCAGCGCCAGCAAGCCAAAGCAGATTTTGAGCGACAATGGCAGCAAAAATTCGCACTATCGCAACCAGAATGATAAGCTCCGACCAGTTGAATTCTGGAGCTTCCTTTTATGAACGCCTTAACTAAAGCCAACTTACAACTCTGGTGGTTTGGATTTCGTTATATTCCGCTGATAGGTTTTTGTAAGCCAAAAATTCTGGAATTAACAGACGAGCGCACTGTGATCCGGATGCCACACCACCGCCATACCAAAAACCATCTGGGCAGTATTTATTTTGGTGCTCTGGCCATAGGCGCCGATTTAGCCGGTGCTTTTTTAGTCTTTTACAAAGCGCGGCAAAAAAAACTGAATATCCATTTTGCCTTTAAAGATGTACAAGGCGAATTTTTAAAACGCCCAGAAGCAGCTGTGCATTTCATCAGCAACGACGGTGCCTTAATAGACCAGATGATCCAACAATCGCTGGATACAGGCGAGCGTATTAATCAGGCTGTGACTATTGCTGTGACCTGCCCTTCTTTGCATGGCGACGAGCTGATGGCGAAATTTACTTTAACTTTGTCAGTGAAAGCGAAAAGCCGCTGATAGGTAGAGTGCATAAAGTAAAAATCCACAGCTTTGTCTGTGGATTTTTAGCTTGAACGAACGACGATCACCAGGCCCGGATCAGTCCTTGATTGGCAGTGGCGCATTTGGATGCACCAATCCTGCATGACGCAGCTCACGCCAGAAGT
>CAMLSF010000269.1 GCA_946482615.1 uncultured Chromatiaceae bacterium
TAAAAAATCGCAAGGAGCGATTTTTAACAGCTTTAGCTGGCCCTACGGGCATTTTACAAGGATGTAAAATGTAAAAAAACGCCTGACGACGGAGCAGAGGTCAGGCGCAAAGTACACAAGGCTGGGATCGGTTTGCTAAAAGACCTGTCTCTTTTAGCTGCCTTTCTTCGTACTGTGAGAACGAAACTGAGTGTGCGCTTGTTTTAAGCCGGCTGCTTTGATTTAAAACAATAAAAAGCTCAGCTTCTGCCGACCTTGCCTGATCTTCAGTCTTTAGCTCTGCTTTTATCAAAAAAGTAGGGAGCAAAAGCCAGTTGTATTTTTTTCCGCACTGAAAAATACGGCAACCACCAGCTTTGACGCACCAGAGCCTTAAACTGCTGATGCAATCGGACCGGGAAGCTTTGTTGCTCTTTGTTAGCCAGCTGCAACTTATAAAGCAGATAAGCTAAATGCCATAATAAGAGCTGACGCCAGTTCTGATGCAAAGCCGGATAAGCCTGTTGTTGCAGCAGTTCTGTAAAAAAGTGTTCTAACTGCTGCTGATGCTCAGCTTTGACGTTAAAAGAAGCGCTGGCCTGATGTTCGCGGTAACCGTAAAGAGGTAAGCGCAGATGATAGATCTGCTTTGCCGCCAGATATAAAGCCGGCATCGCCATCACATCCTCACAAAAGCCGATACCGGCTGGAAACTGAAAATCCATCGCGATTTTTTTGCGATAAACCCTCAACCAGGGAAACCACTGATTCACCTGAAATACTTCTGTGACTGCTTTGTTTTTAGTCAGCCAGCCTGAGCTTTTATGCAAATAACGGGCTTTGGCCTCTGTGATGGCCTTTTCATCGGTAAACCGTTTATACCCCAGTTCAATCAGGTCTGGCTGATGCTGCTGTATCAGGTCCAATAAGGACTGAATGTACCCTGGCAGTAAGATGTCGTCTGCATCAACAAAAGCTATGTAGTCGCCTTTGGCCTCTGCAATACCCCGGTTTCTGGCGACACTGACTCCTGAGTTTTGCTGGCAAAGTAGTAAGTAGCATTCGGGCATGGCTGAGGTCACCAGATGCTGCTTCGCAATCTCAAGGCTGTTGTCTGAAGCCCCATCACAAATCAGGATAATTTGAACCTGCTCTGTCAGCTGCGCTTCGATAGAGTTCAGCAACTGACTAAAGTAGTTTGCTGCATTATAAAAAGGCACAATAAGTGACAGTCGAACACCGGATTGCATACAGTTGAGGTCCATCAGTGCAGTGTAAAGGAGTGCTCAGTTTATCAGGGGCAGAACCCGACTTTGCAGCAGTTTTACATTCAATGACAAAAAGTCTGACAGGGGGAAACACTGTATTTAATTTATAGAGGTTATTAAGCACTCATTTTCCGTTTTTCCGGCTTGCTTTCATTCAGGAATTTCTAAACACTGACGCCAGTTCTTTTTGTTATTCAGGTTGTTATAAAAAGTTATGAAAAGTCAGGCTTATTCTGCCTCCGATCATCCTGCTAAAGGGATCCTCTGTATGTTGTTGGCTGTTGGTATGTTTTGCGCTATGGACGCTTGTATGAAACAACTGACAAAACACTATGGTCCTATGCAAATCACCAGTTTACGGGCTTTATTCGCCTGGCCATTAATAGTGGCCTGGCTTATCAGTACCAACAGAGTGCAGCATTTGCTCAATTCACGCTGGTCTTTGCATCTGCTGCGCGCTGTGCTTGGCATCATCATGTTGTCCGCTTTTGTCTATGCCATTCAAAGCCTGTCGCTGGCCGATGCGTACGCTATCTTTTTTGCGGCACCACTTTTGATCACCGCTATGTCGGTCTGGTTTTTAGGTGAACATGTGCAGCTGCGGCAATGGGTGGCTATAGCTATTGGTATGCTGGCGGTGATCTTTATGCTCAAACCTGAAGGTGATCAACTGCTGAGTTTAGGTGCGCTGGCGGCTTTGGTGTCGGCGCTTTGTTATGCCATATCTGCTATTACGGTTCGGGTGTTATCCCGCACCGACAACAGCGGCAATATGGTGTTTTGGCTGATGACCATGATAGGGCTGGGTGCCGGTGCTTTGGCTTATCCGGACTGGGTGGCTTTGTCGTCCGATCATCTGTGGTTATTTGCACTGATGGGCTTAAGTGGTGCCATAGGTCAGGTGTTTATTACCGAAGCCTTTCGTTTAGCTCCGGCTTCTGTGATCGCACCTTTTGAATACACGGCGCTGGTCTGGGGTTTAGGTTTTGATATTTTGTTGTGGCAGTTGTATCCGGATTTCTCTTTGTTGCTTGGTGCCGGGGTGATTATGGCCAGTGGTTTGTATTTGTGGGCGCAGGAAAGGCGCTGGTAAAAGCAGTACCGTCAGTTGTCATAACTGTGTCATTCCGGCAGCTTAGGATGAAGTTTTTGCAAAAGGTGTACATATTATGCTGATCCAAAAAGGCTTTTTCCTGCTGCCTCTGAGCTTGCTGGCTGCAACTTTAGTCCCTGAACCTGCTGTGGCTGCAGATAACTGTGCTACTCCTCCTTTGGTGATAGCACATCGGGGCGCCAGTGGTCATTTACCTGAACATACGCTGGAAGCTTATCAGCTTGCAATGCGGATGGGCGCTGATTTTATCGAGCCGGATTTAGTCCCCACCAAAGATGCTGTGCTTATCAGCCGGCATGAAAACGACTTAACTCACACCACTAATGTGGCTGAGTTGCCGCAGTTTGCCGACAGAAAAACGACTAAGCGTATTGATGGTATTCCGATCACCGGCTGGTTTAGTGAAGACTTTACGCTCTCTGAAATTAAGCAACTGAAAGCCCGTGAACCTTTGCCAGAATTGCGCCCTCAGGGAGTGGAGCATAACGACCAGTACTCTATTGCCACGTTGGCGGAAATAGTGGCGCTGGTAAAACAGTTTGAAGCCGACACAGGCCGCAAAGTCGGGCTTTATATTGAAACCAAACACCCGACCTATTTTCGTTATGAAGGTCAGACACTGGAAGGTCAAAGCATAAGGCTGGATACCAGCAAAAAGCTGGTGCAAGAGCTAAAACAACTGCAGTTTACTGATCCAAACCGGGTTTTTATTCAGTCGTTTGAAGTACAAAACCTGCTGGAGTTAAAACAGCAGTGGATGCCAAAGCTCAGGCTACAATTGCCGCTTATTCAGCTGATTGGCGATACCGAAAAAGCTTATTTACCACCAAAAGACAGTTTTTCTGTGCCTTATGATGTGTTTTATCACCAGCAAAAAGGGACTGATTCAACAGCTGTATATCCGCAGCATGCTAGCTTTTTAGCCGCTGAAAAGCCGCTGGATTATTCCGCTTTACTGACTGACCAGGGACTTGGTTTTGTGCACAGCTACGCCGCTGGTATAGGGCCATGGCGCAGCAGTCTTTATCAAAAACACAGCCTGAACTTAAAGCCTTTTGTTCAAGCCGCCCGGCAACAGGGCTTAAAAGTACATCCTTATACTTTCAGGGCTGAGGCCAATTATTTAATGGCGAAAGACGACAAAACTACCTTTAGTTTTGATGAAGAACTGCAGGCGTTGTTTAAGCAAGGCATAGACGGCGTATTTTCCGATTACCCGGATTTAGCCTTAAAAAACCGCGCTTTGTTTTTACAAAGCTG
>CAMLSF010000270.1 GCA_946482615.1 uncultured Chromatiaceae bacterium
GTCAACAAAGCTGCAGCTTCAATGGCGAAGGCTAAATCGTCGCAACAAGTATCCGGCCTCCGCCAGAGGCGAAGGCGTGATATCGGCGAAATGCCAAACTGTTGGCATTTCGAAAGACCGCTATCACCCTACAGTTGCGACATACCGTCCATCCCTGGACATAAAAAAGCCCCTTGCAAGCAAGGGGCAAAAGGCGCGGATGAGCCTATGGGTTAAACTGTGAGATTTTCAGGAAAATCACAACAGCTACCCTTATACGCCTTTTGCTTTGTCAGTAAAAATCGAATATAACTGCTGATATGTTCGTGAAAAATTGATTAAAAATGACTCCTGTTAATTACAACCAACTTTATTACTTTTATCTGGTGGCTGAACACGGCAGTATTGCCAGGGTCAGTGAGTTGCTGCATATCACGCCCCAAACCATCAGTGGCCAAATCAGCGCTTTTGAACATGGGATTGGCACCGCCTTATTTTCCCGTCAGGGTAAACGTCTGGTTCCGACTGAATTGGGTGTTGTGGTGCAGCGTTACGCTGCTGATATTTTTCAATTAGGCGATGAGCTCAAAGCCGTACTGACCCGTCAGCACAGCAGTTGGCAAAGTTTTAGCGTAGGTATTACCGACGTTTTGCCTAAGGCTTTTGTTTATGAAATGCTCAAACCCATTTTGCAGTTGCCGATTAAACTGATTTGCCGTGAAGGTGAGCAGGCCGGGCTTTTGTCTGAACTGGCGATCAATAAACTGGATATGGTGTTGTCGGATCAACCTATTCAGCCTGGCAGCCATGTTAAAGCATACAGCCATCTGGTGACTGAGTCTCCTATGGCGGTTTATGCCTGTGAGGCTGTGGCAGAGCAGTTAAGCGCAGATTTTCCCCGTTCTTTGCACGGTAAGCCTTTTTTATTACAAGGCAAAAAATCCGTGATTCGGCAGCAACTGATGGGCTGGTTTAATGAAGTGGAAGTTCAGCCTGATATAGTGGCTGAATTTGATGACAGTGCCTTGATGCAGGCTTTCGCCCAGCAAGGACTGGGCGCTTTTGCTGCGCCTTTGTTGCTGGAAACTCAATTATTAAACAACTACAGGCTGTTAAAAGTTGGTGTGATCCACAGGGTCACAGAACGTTTTTATGCTATATCACCAGAACGTAAACTGACTCACCCGGCCGTGTTGCAACTGGTCAAAGCGCTGCAACAGAATGGCCGGACTGATGCGGAAACTACGAAAAGTTAAGCCGCAGAAAAAGGTTGCAGCTGCTGTTGAGTGCGTTTAGTTCCGGATAACAGCTGCTCCGTGGCCTGATCAATAGCAGCCATTTGCTGGTACGCCAGATTGGTGCCTTGTTCTATTTCAGTCAGATGATGATGGTTTTGCTCTGAGCTGTGTGCCAGTTGCTGCACGTGCTGCTGGATATGATTCAGCTGTTGCTGGGCATTTTTCAGTTGTTGCTCCAGCTGGCTGAAATCACCACTGGTTTGTTGTATTTGCTGCTGAGCCGCACCTGCTTGCTGCTGTAGTTGCTCTGATTCATTTTTGGTATCCCGCACCAATACATCCATTTCATTCAGAAAACCTGAGATCTGGCCTGTGGCACTGTTCACCTTAGCGGCCAGAGTACGGACTTCGTCAGCCACTACAGCAAAACCACGGCCTGCTTCACCAGCCCTTGCTGCTTCAATGGCGGCATTTAATGCCAGCAGGTTGGTTTGATCGGAGAAGTTTTCCACCATTAATAAAATCTGCCGTACGTTTTCGGCGTTTTTTTGCAGGCCTGTGACAGTGCCACCAAAATTGGCCAACAGCTGTTCGATTTTATGCAGTTGAGTGGTGAGCTGATCCAACTGGTTGCTGGCGTTTTTGGCATTGTGCACTGTGCTGCTCGCAACCACTATCACCTGATCGTTGCTTTGTACTATCTCGGCCAGACGTTGCAGGGATTGATCACTTTGGGCACGGATTTGCTGACTGCTTTGTTCTGCACCCTGCAACTGACGTCTGGTGCTATGCACAGCTTCTGCCACTTGCTGGTTCACTGCAAAGTTGCTGGAGGCTTGCTGGTGAATGCCACGCAACATGCCGGAAAGCTGGTCCACAAATAAATTGTATTGCTCAGATAAGGTGCGGAATTCATCAAAAGTAAAAGCCGGTAAACGGGTTTTTAAGTCGCTGCCAGCCTGATTGGCTTGTTGCAGGGCATCAACCAGAGCTTTGACCGGCCGCACAATTAAATGCATCAGATAACCTATGGTAAAAATAAAGGCACCTGTGCCCAGCACTAAAATCCACCACCAGCTTTGCCCCGCACTACCTTCAGTCGGATAAGCTGCAAACATCGCCAGCCAGAAGATCAGCGTTAAAAAGCCAATATTACCGACAATTTTTAATGTCAGACTGTAGAAAAACTGCCGCTCGACTGCACTGTAAATATCGTTAAATAAGCTCATGTCCTGACTCTCAGTCTAAGTTCCAAACCCAATTGCTGATGTTGAACTATAACCTGTTGTTACAGAGGTTTTATTGTTCCAGGTCATACCATAACCAGTTTTTCTGATCATTTTAAGTGCTTTTTGTGTTTTTCCTTTATACAATTAATGTATACATCGTATATAAAGCGTATCTATGGGCATAGTAAAAATATCGGACGACCTGCATGACGACCTGCGGGAAGCCAGCAGAGTGATGGCGCGTTCCATTAATGCACAGGCTGAATTCTGGATCCGGGTCGGCATGCTGGCGGAGCTGAACCCCCAGCTGAGTTATCAGGACTTGTGTCGTAAATTACTGAAAAATAAATCAACTACCTTGCAGGACTTATTGAATGAACTCGATCCACCTGAAAACTAAGGCTGAACTGGAAGTCCAGCACAAAGCAGGGCAGTTACTGGCGCAGGTTTTTCTGATGCTGGATGAGTTGGTCAAACCCGGCATCAGTACCATGCAGATTAACGACGCGGTGGAAGACTTTATCCGCGGACCTTTAGCATCAAGGCCAGCCAGCAAAGGCCAATACGACTATCAGTATGTGCTGAACAGTTCCATCAATGAGGTGGTCTGTCATGGGATGCCGAAGCAGACTGATGTTTTAAAAGAAGGCGATATTGTAAATCTGGACATTACGCTGGAAAAAGATGGGTTTATTGCCGACTCCAGCAAAATGTATTGTCTGGGTAAAGTCAGTCCCCTGGCGCAACGTCTGGTGGATGTGACCTATCAGGCTTTGTGGCAGGGGATTTATCAGGTAAAACCCGGTGCACGTTTAGGTGATATAGCTCAGGCGGTGCAGCACTATGCCGAGCGGCATGGTTATTCTGTGGTGCGCGAATATTGTGGTCATGGCATAGGCCGTGAAATGCATGAAGAGCCACAAATTTTACATTACGGTAAAGCAGGCACTGGTTTAACCCTCAAACCAGGTATGGTGTTTACCATAGAACCAATGATCAATCAGGGCGACCGGCGTATCAAACAAAAATCCGACGGCTGGACAGTAGTGACCAAAGATAAAAAGTTATCAGCGCAGTGGGAGCATACAGTGGCTGTGACTGACACGGGTTTTAGCGTGCTGACCCTGCGGCCTGAAGAGCAGCATTTAGTGCAGGGC
>CAMLSF010000271.1 GCA_946482615.1 uncultured Chromatiaceae bacterium
GGACTTATGTCAGGATCCGTGATGCCATTAAACTTGCATCCAATCAAATTAAATAATCAGGAGGTGTCTATGCGGTCACATGAAACACAGAGTCCCCTTGGTAATGTGAAGTTGAGCAGAAGGCAGTTTTTAGTTTCTTCTGCAGCCATAGGTGCTTCTTTAGTTATAGGTTTTTCTTTACCCGGACAGTTGATGGCTCAGGCGAATGCCAGCGGGCAAAATCATTTTTCTCCAAATGCGTACCTGAGAATTGGTAAAGACGGGAGCATTGCCATAGTGGTTGCTCTTGTTGAAATGGGCCAGGGTACTTATACCTCTATCCCCATGTTGATAGCAGACGAATTGGAAGTGGACATGTCTCAGATCACGGTAGAACATGCGCCTGCCAATGAAGCTACTTTTGGTCATCCACTTTATGTACTCCAGATCACTGGTGGCTCAGCTTCAGTGATGGGGGGCTGGGCAAAGCTAAGACAAGTAGGGGCCACAGCGCGTGAGATGCTGCGCTTAGCCGCGGCAAAACAATGGAAAGTACAGCCGGATCAGGTTGTGGCAGAAAAGGGTACGATCAGAGATCTGAAAACTGGTAAAGTCCTCAAATATGCTGAATTAGTCGATACTGCAAACACTATTCCTATGCCTACAGAGGTGAAGCTCAAAGACCCTTCAGCATTTAAGCTGATTGGTACAAGCGCGGCAAGGACGGATACGCCGGCTAAAGTAAATGGAACTGCTACTTTTGGCATAGATGTAAAGCTCCCTGGCATGAAAGTGGCAGCAGTTGCTCTTTGTCCTGTGATAGGTGGTAAATTAAAATCCGTTGACGGCGCAGCTGCGATGAAAGTGGCTGGTGTCAGACAAATTGTGCAGACCGATGATGCAGTGGCAGTGGTCGCCGATCATTATGGTGCAGCGAAAAAGGGCTTAGCCCAACTAAAAATCAGCTGGGATGATGGTGCCGGAGCTACTTTTTCGAATGAAGCCTGGTTGAGCCAGTTAAAGCAAGCTATTCAGAAAAAGGGCCAGGTAGCCATCAATGAAGGTGATTTTGCCGCAAACTGGCAGAAAGCCAGTCATAAACACCAGGCCACTTATGAAACTCCCCCTCTGGCTCATGCCACTATGGAACCTCTAAACGCAACATTGCATGTCCGTAAAGATGGTTGTGAGATCTGGGTTGGTACTCAGGCTCAGGCCAGGGCTCAGAAGTTTGTTGCAGAGGAGCTAGGTTTAGCGCCTGAGTCCGTGGTCGTTCATAACCAGTTGCTGGGGGGCGGTTTTGGCAGGAAACTGGATGTGGATTACATTGTTGTCGCTGCCAAACTGGCCAAACAGGTCAATTATCCGTTGAAAGTGGTCTGGAGTCGTGAGGAAGATATTCAGCACGATGCATACAGACCTTATTATCTGGATGAAGTGGCTGCGGTGTTAGATGATAAAGGTTATCCAACAGCCTTTAGTCATAAAATAACGGGCTCTGCGGTGATATTGCGTTATGCACCAGTCTGGACTACGAATGGCCTGGATTTTGATGCGGTAGGAGATGCTGAATCTCCTTACGATATTCCAACCAAATATGTCGAATATGTGCGTGATGAGCCGCCTGCCGGATTGCTGACCGGGAATTGGCGCGGTGTTGGTACAACACACAATGGCTATGTCAATGAATGTTTTTTTGACGAATTGGCTCATAGAGCATCCATTGATCCTGTTGAATTCAGATCCAACTTACTTAAAGCAAGCCCCAGAACTCAGGCGACTCTGGCCTTGGCCGCAGAAAAATTTGGCTGGGGGAAAGTGAAGTTACCCAAAGGAACCGGGGTTGGGGTTGCAGTGATCCGGGCCTGGGGTAGCCATGCGACTTTGATTTCCGAAGTGACCGTATCCGGCTCAGGCGTGAAAGTAAACAGGATGGTATGTGCAGTGGACTGTGGTATAGCTGTAAATCCGGATGGGGTCATTGCCCAAATTCAGGGAGGACTAATTTTCGGCCTGTCTGTGGTTCTTTATGGCTCCACGACTTTCAAAAATGGCAGGGTAACACAAGGGAATTTCCATGATTATCAAATGGTTCGGATCGGTGATACTCCTAAAATAGAAGTCCATATGGTCGCAAGTAAAGAGAACCCCGGAGGTGTAGGTGAGCTCAGCACAGCTGCAGTTGCACCTTCTGTATTAAACGCAGTGTTTTCAGCAACAGGTAAAAGACTGAGAAACTATCCGGTGACGCCAGCTCTTTTAGCATAAGCAGCGAGAAGCGATAAAGAGGCTGAAACAGTCAGCCTCTTTATCGGGTAACACCAGAGTTAACTCCGCTGATTGTGACTGACTTCATCAGCATTTCAGACAAGCAGCTTCATTGATCAGATGTCCAGATTATTCACCCGGCAGGTCGTATTTATGTCTAATCAACTGAAAAACTTACTTCACTCCTGGTACGAACAAAAAGATGAGATGCAATGGATCCTTGCGACTATTTTCGAAACGGCGGGGTCCTCTTATCGAAAAGCTGGCGCCATGATGTTGATTAATAGTATGGGCCAATACAAAGGGCTTTTGTCAGGTGGCTGTCTGGAATCTGACATTATGCGACGAGCCCGGCAATGCTGGGAATCAGGCAAGAGTCGTATTATTCAGTACGATATGAGAGAAGAGGACGATTTGTCCTGGACCCTGGGTCTGGGCTGCGGAGGAATGGTAAAAATTCTGCTACAACCCATATCGGCAGAGTCAGGCTATTTAGTGTTACCGGAATTGATGGCAAAACTCGACGCACAGCAGTTCTGCGGTTATGCGCAGCAGTTGAGTGAAGATGTTCCAAACAACTATCTGGTGCCATTTGACGAAGTGGATCGTATTTTCATGCACAGGCAAAAGGTTGGACAGTTTGAGAACGATGGTAAGGTGTTTCTGTTGCAATGTCTGGCTCCCCCGCCTTTTGTCGCGATTTTTGGGGGCGGACTGGATGCTAAACCTATGGTTTCGATGGCTATTGAATTGGGGTGGCGTGTGAAGCTGATTGATCCCCGGCCAGCCAATGCCAGAGAAGCCTATTTTCGTGGAGCAGAAATTCTGAAAAAGGACATATTGTCTATTCAGGCGGAGCCCTGGCTTGAGAGTTTAGATGCAGCGATAGTGATGTCGCACAATATTGAATTGGATGCGCAAGCTCTTCGCGTACTAAGAAACCTGAAACTCAGGTATCTGGGCTTGCTTGGTCCTGAGCACAGGACAGAGCGGGTGCTAAAACTCGCAGCATTGTCCGCTGCAGATTTACCTGTGCGGCTGGCAAATCCTATGGGATTAAGATTAGGTGGCGACCTGCCCGAATCCATCGCTTTGGCTGTGCTTGCCGAAGTGCATGCAGTTCTTGAAAACCAAAATGCAGAGTCTATCAGCGGGCTTTTCAGCGCTGTTCACCACAAGGTGAAGGAGGCTAAGTTTAACTAGTATGAATTTTTTAAAATCAATGACTTACTTGATGAAAATTTAATGTTTTTTCTTGAGGACTTTATTTTATAAACCATACTTACCCTAGTAGTCTGGTCAGTTTGGTCTTAACGAATGAGAGGATATTCTGATGATAA
>CAMLSF010000272.1 GCA_946482615.1 uncultured Chromatiaceae bacterium
TCGTATCAAACGTACTGACTTAGAATCTGCAAGCCCAATTTTTGTTATGGACAGAACTGCAATTGAAGCTGCTGGTAAAGTCAGCATCGGTGACATTCTGCAACAAATCCCAGCTGCTGGTGCTGCTCTGAACACTGCGTTCAACAACGGTGGTAACGGTTCGACTAACATGGACTTACGTAACTTAGGCGCCCAGCGTCTGTTAGTGTTAGTCAATGGTCGTCGCTGGATCTCTGCTTTAAACGCGACAGTTGACTTAAACACCATCCCAACTTCAGCAATCGAACGTGTTGAAGTATTAAAAGACGGTGCATCAGCTCTGTACGGTTCTGACGCTATCGCAGGTGTGGTAAACATTATCACCCGTAAAGATTTTGAAGGTCTGGAATTATCCACATACGCAGGTGAGAACGCTTCAGAAGGTGACGGTCGTCAATACACAGCTGAAATGACTTTAGGTACCACTACAGAAAAGTCAGGTATCCTGTTCAACATGAGCCACACTACTCAACAGCCTATTTGGGCTGGTGATCGTGAGGTTTCTGCTTTTGGTACGAGTTCAACGACTTTAAACACTCGTTTACAGATTTCTGAGTCTACATTAAATGCTGCAAACCAAGCAGCCATGCGTGCGTTGTATACTCCTAACGCTGCTGGTCGTTATAACTTAATGACTCAGGAAGGCACTGGTACTGATATAGGTCTTGACAAGTTCCGTCCACGAAACGCTACTACAGATGCCTACAACTATGCGCCGGATAACTATTTAGTAACCCCGCAGAACCGTAACTCGTTCTATGTTCAGGGTTACCACAACATCACTGATGATCTACGTTTTGTAAGCGACTTCGTATTTACTAACCGTAAATCAGCACAAGAATTAGCTCCGATGCCTGTTACTTTAGGTGCCGCGTTCGGTGCTGCTGCCAGTCGTGTAGATATTCACGCTGACAACATCTACAACCCATTCGGTGAAACTTTATACGGTGATGCTTCCCGGGCCTTGGCTGCTGGTTACACATCATACAACCCTTATGCTCTGCAACGTCGTATGGTTGAAGCTGGTCCACGTAACTATAACCAAAATGACAACACTTACCGCGGTATGGTTGGTTTAGAAAGTTCATTTGGCGATACGTCATGGACTTGGGATGCTCACTATATCTACGGCCAAAACAGCCAGGACGAAAAAACTACTGGCCTGCTGAATTTAACTCGTATCAACCAGGCTTTAGGTGCTAACTGTACTGCGGCTACTAACTGTACTCCATTAAACTTGTTTGGTGGTCCTGGTTCTATTACTGCAGATATGCTGGATTACATCACCTTTGACAGCATCGCCTCATCAGGCAGCAAGTTAAAAGACTACGCTTTTAACACCAGTGGTGATTTATTTGACATTCCTGGCGGTACTGTTGGCGCAGCAATAGGTATCGAACGTCGTGAAGAAACAGGTTTTGATAACCCGGATCCGCTGACCGTAACAGGTGAATCTTCAGGTAACCAACGTGATGCTACATACGGTGGTTTCCGCCTGGATGAAGCTTACGCAGAATTATCTATTCCTGTGCTGGAAAACTTGTTGGTTAGCCCTGCGGTCCGTGTTTCTGACCACAGCGTTTTCGGTAACAATACTACAGCTAAATTTGGCGTTGAATACCGTCCAATTGATGACTTATTAGTTCGTGCTACTTGGGCTGAAGGCTACAGAGCTCCTTCTCTGTCAGACTTGTTCGCTGGTAATGCAGATTCATTTCCTTCTCTGACTGACCCTTGTAACGGTGGCCCTACAACTGATACCCCAGGTTGTGCTGGCGTTCCGACAACTTACGCTCAGTCAAATACTCAGATTCGTATTACTCAAGTTTCAGATCCAAATCTGCAACCTGAAGAATCTGAATCTAAAACAGTTGGTTTTGTTTACAACCCGAACTGGTTAGAAGGTGCAGAGCTGACATTAGACTGGTACGAGATTGACGTTGAAAACGCAATTGCACGTATTGGTGCTCAACGTATTCTTGACGAGTGTGCTGAGAACCCAGCGTCATCACTGTGTAGCCGTATTGACCGTGACGTGAACGGTAACGTTGTAGATTTACGTAACGGTTTAGAAAACTTATCAACTTACAATGTAAGTGGTGTTGACGCTTACGTCGCTTACCGTTTACCAGAAACTGAATATGGTATTTTTAAAGTATCGTTAGATGGTTCTTACACTATTTCTAATGAACTGACTACTGTAGATGGTCCTGATGAGCGTGTTGGCAGACAGTTAGGTGATGGTGGTTTCCCTCGTATTAAAGCGACATTTAACATCGACTGGATGTTAGGTGATTGGGATGCACACTTCACAACTCGTTATGTACACCACATGAATAACCTGTACTCAGTAGATGGTACTTACGAGTTTTATGACAGTATCGGCGCAACAACTGGCCAGTTTAGAACTGATGTCATCCCAACTTACGTTGTTCATGACGTATCAGTTGGTTACAGCATCTCTGACTACAATGCTAAAGTTACTTTAGGTGTTGAGAACTTGTTCGCAAAAGAGCCTGTTCGTGAGTACGCTAACAACGATTATGCTCCATCAACAAATAACTTCTCCGTAACTGAATACGATGTCAACATGGATCGTTTCGTTTACCTGAGAGCTACAGTGAAGTTCTAATTAAACTATGTTGAAAAGCCCCCTTATTGGGGGCTTTTTTTTCATATTTTTTGGCGTAGGTGGTTATGTTATGAGTGTTCTCGAACCTCAGGTTGTCCCTATGTTTGCAACGCCGTTTGCAACAATACAGTACCCCCAACCTGAACAAATGAATGCGGAATTGATACGTTTTTTTGACCATCTGGTTACGCAGGGGAAGAAATATCAAAATCCAAACCCTCACAATTATGTTCAGGATGAGTTGTTTGAAAGTAATTTCGACTTGTTTAAATACGATAACCCTGCCGTCCAGCAACTTCGGCATTTCATTTTGCAATCGGTCGGTTGGATTATTGCTAAACTGAATGGTTATAGCCGGGAACAAATTAATAAAATTCAGATTTTTAGTGACGCATGGTTTCACATTACTGAGTTTGGCGGTTATTTTTACACACACAATCATCCTATGGCATCCTGGTCAGCCGTGTATTGCGTGGATCCGGGGGACGATGTTCCGGGTAAAAGTGACAGTGGAATTTTAAGGTTTCACGATCCCCGGCCACATTGCAATTCTTATCTGGATGCGGGCAATGCGCACCTTAAAGGCGAGTATGCTGGTTGTAACTTTAACTTTAAACTGTCAGCAGGCCAGCTTGTGTTGTTTCCATCTTACTTGCAGCATGAGGTAGCTCCTTTTGTTGGAAAAACAAGAAGGATTACAGTCGCAGTAAATTGCTGGACAAACAGGTATGGAGGTTAGTGGTGTTTGCGCTTGACAGAGACAGAGCAGTGTTGGCAGAACAGTTTGCCAACACTGGTGTTTTATCTGTTCCATCTATTCTGCTTCCTGGTGTTGCTGAGGCTATTCGTAGGGAAATGGAATTATTGCCCTGGGAAACGGCCTATG
>CAMLSF010000273.1 GCA_946482615.1 uncultured Chromatiaceae bacterium
AGGATTGAGTCATGTTATTTGCCGATGTTTTGCAGCAGTTTAAAGTCGGACAACCGGATGAACTGCAGATTGAAGTACCAGAGCAGTGGGGCCAGGGCCGCGCTGTGTTTGGTGGTATGGCGTCTGCTTTAGCCTTAGCCCATTTAATCACACAGCTGCCGGCTGGTATTCCACTGCGCTCAGTGTCTGTATCTTTTGTCGCGCCTTTAAATGCAGGGGTTGCCACAGTTTCCCGCCGTATTTTGCGCCAGGGCAAGTCGGTGATCCAGGCCATGGTCGAAATTACTCAGCAGGATCAGGTGGCTTTAGTGCTGTTGGCAAGCTTTGGTGCAGAGCGGCCATCGGCGTACCAGATCAACGCAGAGCCAGCGCCGGTTTTTGCTGACCAGGGCATGGTGTTGCCCAAACAAGGGCCTGCCCCTGAATTTACCCGGCATTTTGATTATCAAATTATTAGCGGAGCTATGCCTTTTTCAGGTGGTACAACCACAGAATTAGGTGGGCGTATCCGTTTTGCTGAAGGCAAAAGTACAGCTGTTGGTGTGCTTGAGTTGTTGGCTTTAGTGGATGCCTGGCCTCCGGTCAGTTTAACTTTACTGAGCCAGCCGGCTCCTGCCAGTTCACTCACCTGGACTATTGAGTTTATCCAACCGCATCAGAAGGCTGAAACCAAAGCCAGCACCACAGACTGGTGGTCTTATCTGGCGGGCATTGAACATGGTGCTGATGGTTATCACCATATCGAAGCCAAGTTATGGCAACCGGACGGCCAATTAGCTGCCATCAGCCGCCAGACAGTGACAGTGTTCGCATAGGGTCAGAGCCTTGGCTCTGACCCACAGATCGGATACGGAATATTTCACCTGCCCAACTTCAGACTTTTGATCGAAGGTCAGAGCTGATAGCTCTGACCGCGCTGCTTAAAATTTATACTCGCTCGGTAAGGGCGCTTCTGTTATAGTGCTCGCCCTTTTTCCCGTGCCAGTTCTTGTGTGAATAGAGAGTACCCATTTTTGAGCAACGCCACTTTTACCAGTCTGCCTTTAGCAGAACACTTATTA
This sequence comes from uncultured Chromatiaceae bacterium, assembly GCA_946482615.1. The sequence continues at coordinate 1,062 of CAMLSF010000273.1, forward strand.
CAAAGCCTTGAGAGCCTTGGTTACAGTCAGATGACGCCTATTCAGCAACAGGCTTTGCCTGCCTTGCTGGACGGCAAAGATATTCTGGCGAAAGCCCGCACCGGCAGTGGCAAAACAGTGGCTTTTGCCCTGACTCTGTTGCATAAACTGGCGGTCAAACGCTTTCGTATTCAATCGCTGGTACTTTGTCCTACCCGTGAGCTGGCTGAGCAGGTGGCGCAGGAAATCCGTCGTTTAGCCCGCAGCCAGCACAATATTAAAGTGCTGACTCTGGTTGGTGGTGTCTCTATTGGCCCACAAATTGGTTCGTTAGAGCACGGTGCTCATATTATTGTCGGCACGCCGGGTCGGATACTGGAAATGATCGACCGTAACCTGCTCAATTTGTCTGATGTCGAAACCCTGGTGCTGGACGAAGCAGATCGGATGCTGGATATGGGTTTTGCAGATGACATAGCTGTGATCCTGAATGCTTTGCCTGCAGATCGCCAAACCTTACTGTTTTCAGCCACTTACCCTGAAAAAGTGAACGATTTAAAACGACACTTAAAAGCTGATGCTGTGCAGGTGTTTGTTGAAGACGCAGAACAAACCGACATAGAGCAGAAGTTTATTGAAGTCGAAGCGAATGACAAAATCGCCGCCTTAAAGCAAATCCTGTCCTGGCATGGTGCTCAACCTGCGCTGATTTTCTCTAATATGCGTAAAGACACTCAGGATATTTGTGATGAGTTGTCTCAGGCCGGTTACAGCGTCATGCCCTTGCATGGCGACTTAGAGCAACGGGACCGTGAACGGGTGCTGATGCAGTTTACCAATCAAAGCTGCCTGATTATGGTCGCTACAGATGTCGCGGCCCGGGGCCTGGACATCAGCGCTTTGCCTTTAGTCATCAACTACGATCTGGCCAATGATCCTGAAGTGCATGTGCACAGAGTAGGGCGCACCGGCCGGGCTGGCAGTGAAGGTTTGGCGTTAACACTGGTCATGCCATCACAAATGGGCCGTTTAGCTGCGCTGGAAGATCAATTGGGTTTAACTGCAGAGTGGGCAGAACTCACAGCTTATCCGGCCAAAGACACCAGACCGGCGCGTGCGCCTATGCGCACTGTGATGATCGATGGTGGTAAAAAGGACAAAGTGCGGCCTGGCGATATAGTAGGCGCTTTAACAGGGGAGCTGGGTTTGTCTTTTGAACAACTAGGTAAAATAAACGTACTGCCTATGGTCAGTTTTGTCGCTGTACGCAACGATGTTGCCAGTGCAGCCTTAAAGCGCTTAAGCGAAGGCAAAATTAAAGGCCGCCAGTTCCGTTGCCGTTTTGTCTGACAGACCAAAAAACTCCCGGTGAACAAAAACATTGCGGTGCAGATGGACGGGCCGGGACAAGCCACGGCCCCTAGATTCCAGTATGAATTGGTTACAAAAAGTATCTGATGTAAGAGGAAAAATTGTGCCTATGCACTAAGCTCAAAGCGGATAGACACTAAAAAATAAAGAGGCCGCTTATGAACGTTCAACACTTTCTATGCAGCGCTGTAGTATGTCTGCTGTTGCTTGGCTGTAAACCTGCTGAAACTCAAAGTCCTGCTGTTCCTCCTGCTGATGCTGTCGCGAAAGTGGCAGAAACTCCAGCTGAACCTAAAGCTGCTGCCTGCCAGTTGAAACTGGGTTTTGAGTCCTGGGAACCTTACCAATATGTTGGGCTGGAACAACAAGCCAGTGGGTTGGATATCGAGATCATGCAAGCTGTTGCCGGACGGATGAACTGCACGCTGGTACTGCAACACGGCACCTGGCAGGATTTGTTAGGCCAGTTAAAGCAAGGGCAACTGGATGTACTGTTAGGTGCGTCCAAAACACCAGCCCGTGAAGAATTTGCTTTATTTTCAGAACCTTATCGTGCTGAGCAGTTCCAGTTATTTGTTCGCAAGGATGATGCGGGTAAATTCAACTTTGGCTCAGTTGCAGAAATGGTCGCCGCTAAGCATAAGGTGGGCCTCATCAGCGATTATTATTACGGTGAACAAATTACGGCCTTATACAGCGATGAACAGATGCGCCCGCACTTTGTTGAATCGACTATGAGTGAACAAAATATCGCAGTGTTACTGGACGAGCAGGTGGATGCCGTATTGGAAGACAGCTTTGTTGGTGCTGCCATAATCCGGCGCAAAGGACTGGAGCAGCAGATTGAGCCGCACAGCATCAAGCTGGAAGAAACACCGATCTACGTGATGTTCAGTAAATCCACAGTACAACCGGAGCAGGTCAGTGCCTTTAATCAGGCGCTGCAGCAACTCAAAGACAGCGGGGATTATCAGCAGTTACTCAGCAAATACCAAAGCTAACTTACTCGTCGTACTTGAAGCCGCAGTTTTGTTGACTGCTGCTCCCGCCCCAGTCACATAGGACAACTATGCTCCTGGGGTCTCGAACACTTGTCGCCGCACTGCAACTCCAATTACTTAGAGTAAGGTA
>CAMLSF010000274.1 GCA_946482615.1 uncultured Chromatiaceae bacterium
TCACCTGCCTCTTGTACTTATGGCGATTTTCAGGCGACAGGTGCGTTCGGCCATCCTTTTGTGGATATAGCCAGAAACAGCTATTTTCACGACAGTGATGAATTTGGTTTTACTTTGTGGTTAAAAATGAGTGCAGCGGCTCAGGCATCCGGCAGCCAGACTATTATGGCGTACGGCGGCGCTGTCAGTGGCGTGGCTGGCCGTTTTCAATTAACCCGCGAGTCGGGGGGGAACTTAAGATTTTCAGTCCGGATGACCGGAGGTAGCACACGTTATGTTGAAACCAGTGGTACAGCTATTTTTAATGATCAGTGGCAGCATATAGCGTTCAGCTACAGTAAAAACAACAGACGGATGCGGCTTTATGTGAACAATCAACTGGTGGATGGCACTCCTGATAGTTCGATAGGTGATAGTAATAATGCAAAAACACCCAATGACGGTACAGGCAATCTGGCGATAGGTGCCTTGCCGGACGGAACAACAGGTATCCGTGGCCAAATTGATGAAGTCAGGTTTTATGATCGTGAGTTGCTGACGTCCGATATTAAAACTATGTACGAACAAGTCGCCACTTGTATCAACGAATGTTTTACAGAAAATTTTGCCAACGATACGAACTGGTATTTAACACAACGTAACAGCACACCTCCTTCATTAAGAACCTCTCCTAATCGTTTGCGGCTGACTGAAAATACCTTAAATCAATCCACCTCTATCACCTTTAAGCGCAGTTTCCCTGCAGCCGGCAATAAAATGACCATAGAGTTTGACCACTATGCATACGGCGGAACTGGTGCTGATGGTATAGCTTTAGTCTTGTCCGACGCAGCTGTAACTCCCGTACCAGGCAGTTATGGTGGCAGTTTAGGTTATGCACAGCGTACCAATGTCAGTCCGGCGCAAAGTGGTTTTGCCGGTGGCTGGCTGGGGATAGGTTTTGATGAGTTTGGTAATTTTTCGCAGGCCACTGAAGGTAGAGTTGGTGGCACTTCAGCCCGGCCTCAGGCTATAGGCGTCAGGGCGGCAAGCAGCACGAATTATGGCTGGTTAGGGGGCACGAACACGTTGCTGCCAACGTTAAGTGCCAGTGGCAGCACACTGGCCCGGGGGGACAGATACAGAATTACTATTGATTCCAGAATCTCAAGCCCACAAACGGTTTCGTTCCAACTGGAAAGACGTCTGGCTGGTGGTTCCAGTTACAGCACTTTGCTGACTTCATCGAATTTACTGAGTCTGGGACAACCTGCACCTCCGGCAAACTTGTTGCTGTCTTATACCGGGTCCACAGGCGACAACACAAATTTCCATGAAATTACCAATATCCAGGTCTGTACCCAAAAACCTTCTACACCTGTTGAGATAGGGCCAAGTGTTCATCACTTTGAGCTCAGTTATCCAGTACAAGGGTTAACCTGCGAATCTTCAGCTGTGACAATCAAAGCCTGTGCGGATGCAAATTGCTCTACTTTATATACCGGAGCCGCTACTTTAACCCTAAACGCCACCAATAGCGCATCCTGGGTTGGCGGAAATCAGGTGACTTTTAGCAATGGCCAGGCCACTAAATATTTGAGTAAAACGGCCAGTGGTGATTCGGTTATCAGTGTTGCATCATCCAGTGTAGCAACCAGTGCTGCAGCGGTCTGTAAAGAAGGAAGCTCAGTCGATGCAGCTTGCAGCATGACTTTCCAGAATACGGGGTTGCGTTTTAGTGCTGTGCCCAATCAGGTCGCGGGTGTCCAGAGTTCCAGTAAGGTGAAGTTGCAGGTTGTTCGCACCGACACGAATACGGGCGCCTGTGTTGCACGCGTAACACCAGCCAGTGCAGTCAGATTTGCTTATCAATGTGTAAATCCGACAAGTTGTGTTGCGGGTCAAACGTTTGAAATCAATGACTCAGTCCAATCGGCAAATGGATCAAGCTGCTCAACCAGCCCTAATTTTAATGTTATAAGTGCAAATCCTGCTTCAGCTGTGACTCAATACACCAGTCTAAATCGCTGCTTCACAAGTTCTGCAGAAACTGAATTTAATATTAAGTATTCAGATGTTGGACAAGTCAAACTACATGCCCAGCTTCAGCTTGCTGCTTCAGGCAATGAGCCTGCTTTGTCATTAAGTCAGGAATCCAATGCTTTTGTGGTAAGGCCCTATCAGATTAATGTCACCACGGCTTTATCCTCTGCGACTGCAAATCCAGCTAATGCGGCTAATCCGCAAACTTTAGGCACCGGTAACGGGTTTATTGCGGCAGGAGAAGCATTTCAGCTCTATGTGTCCCCGATCAATGCTCAGGGAGCTATTACTCCTAACTATGGCAATGAGACAAGCCCAGAAACTGTTGCTGTAGATTTCGGGCAATTGTTACATCCTGTGCCTGGCTCCAGCGGAATTTTAACTCCGGGAGGCGCTTTTTCTAAGATCGCTAGCGGTACTTATAGCAACAGGTTCCACAGTACTGGTTTTATCTGGAATGAAGTGGGCAGCTTCAGTCTGCTGGCCAGAGTCGGAGACAATAATTATCTGGCATCAGGCGCAGGTGCTGAATTGAGCAGCGTGCCTTATACAGTCGGGCGTTTTTTCCCAAAACACTACACATTAGCCAATTCGTCCTTTGAAAATACTTGCTCAGCTTTCAGTTATATGGGGCAACCTGCAATGAAGCTGGCTTACGAACTTCAGGCTAAAAATGTGGCTGGTGCTGTGACACAGAACTACGGTCCGGGCTATGGTGTGCTCGCCGTACCTTCGGTGGTGCTGGAAAATGCTGACAATGGCACAGACCTTAGTGGCAGAACCCTAGTTCCAGCTTCCAGTTGGACCAGTGGTAAATATACCTTCTCACAGGGCAATCTGAGTTTTAGTAAGCTGACGACACCAGACGGTCCGTACTCTGCCCTGATGGCAGGGGTCAAAATTACAGATACTCTGGATGGCAGAGATTTGGAAGTAAAAAATATGAACCCAACAAGCTCCGGAGCTTGCGGCAGCAGTTGTGTGGCGGCAGCCGTCAGCGGAACTCTGGATATGCGCTTTGGTCGTCTGAAACTGATTGGCGGGGCGGTAGCTGATGCACCTGCGTTAACGGTCCCTGCTACAGTAATTAACTTACCTGTTGAACTTGAGGCTGAGTATTGGAATGGGCAAACTTTTGATACCAATACATTGGACAATTGCACAGCCGTGAATTCAACTCAATTACTGTTTCCAGGCACCCCTTTCACACACGTTAAAGGCAGCCCGGCGTTCTTGACGTCTGGCTCCAGTCGCTTGGTGGCTCCTCAGCTACCTTCCATCTATTTCGAGGTGACTTCAGGATCCCCAACAGGCACCTGGCCTATTGAATACACTGCGCCTGATTGGCTGAAGTTTAACTGGAAGCCGGAGACAGGACCTGTTGTGCTGGAAAACCCATTCTCCGAAGTCAGTGTTGGCCGCTTCCGTGGTAACAAACGCCAAATCTTCTGGCAG
>CAMLSF010000275.1 GCA_946482615.1 uncultured Chromatiaceae bacterium
GCCATGTACGCATTTTTTAACCTGATTAACCCCGTGCTGGCGGTGATCTATGCTTATATGGGCATTAAGATCCTGAAACTGACACCCCCAGACACGCCAATTACAGCGGCCGTGCAAGGTAACAAATAATGAATAAGGCCAGTTTGAACTGGCCTTATTTTTGATGATTAAAAGCGAAAGTTAAAAAGAGAGATTTTTTTGATGAGCCAGGTAGCAAGCCGTCAGGCAAAAAAGCTAAGTGACTATAAAGCACCGGAATTTACTATTACCGACGTAGTTCTGAGTTTCGAGTTAAACCCCGAAGCGACAGTGTTGACCGCAGTCTACCAGTTGCAGTCTGCCAGTGGCAAAGCGGGAACTTTAGCGCTGGACGGGCAGGAACTGAAGTTATTAGCTGTGTCTGTGGATGGACTGTTGCTAAATGTCGATGCTTATCAGGTTACGGCCGAACAGCTGGTTTTGCCAAACATACCAGCTAAAGCGCAGCTTGAACTCAAAATTGAACTGAATCCAAAAACCAATACCGCGCTGGAAGGTTTGTATTTGTCCAACGGTGCCTATTGTACTCAATGTGAAGCTGAAGGCTTTCGCCGTATCAGTTATTACCTTGACAGACCTGACGTCTTAGCCCGTTTTACCACTCATATTATTGCCGATGATAAAACTTATCCGGCGCTGTTGAGTAACGGTAATCTGGTCAGCTCACGCTTGCTGAGCGATGGCCGTCGCCATGTCACCTGGGTCGATCCGTTCCCCAAACCAAGTTATTTATTTGCCTTAGTGGCAGGCGACTTTGATTGCTTAAAAGGCAGTTACACCACGGGTTCTGGCCGCGAAGTGGCGCTGGAGTTTTATGTCGATAAAGGTAACAAAGACCGTGCTTTGTTTGCATTAGACGCGTTAAAACGCGCCATGTTATGGGACGAACAGACCTTTGGTCTGGAGTACGACCTTGATATCTATATGGTGGTTGCGGTCGACTTTTTTAATATGGGGGCGATGGAAAATAAAGGCTTAAATGTCTTTAACAGTAAATATGTACTGGCCGATCAGGCCTCAGCCACAGACACTGACTTTTTTAATATCGAATCCATTATTGGTCACGAGTACTTCCATAACTGGACAGGCAACAGAGTCACCTGCCGCGACTGGTTTCAACTGAGCTTAAAAGAAGGCTTGACGGTATTTCGCGATCAGCAATTCAGTGCCGATATGGGATCTGCAACGTTAAACCGTATTGATGCGGTAAAAACCATCCGCACTGCTCAGTTTGCCGAAGACGCGGGCCCTATGGCGCATCCAATTCGTCCACAGCAAGTGCTGGAGATGAATAACTTTTACACAGTCACTGTCTATGACAAAGGTGCTGAAGTCATTCGTATGCTGCATACCTTATTGGGGCAGGATGGGTTCAGAAAAGGCATGGATCTGTACTTTAAACGCCATGATGGTCAGGCGGTGACCTGCGATGACTTTGTGAATGCCATGCAGGACGCCAACGGCCGTGATTTAACGCTGTTCAGACGCTGGTATCAGCAATCCGGAACACCAGAATTGAAGGTGTACAGCCAGTTTGATGCGAAAAAACGCGAATTTAAACTACTGATGCAGCAGCATACGCCGGCCACAGCGGATCAGGCAGAAAAACAGCCTCTGCTGTTGCCTGTGCGTATTGAATTGCTGACTCAGGGTGTCAGCCAGTCTTATCTGCTCGAAATGACACAAGAGCAGCAGGAGTTCAGTTTTGCCGTCAGTCAAAAACCTGTGCCTGTGCTTTTGGCCGATTTTTCTGCGCCGGTAAAATTACAGTATCAGTACAGCATGGATGAACTGTTACAGATAGCCCGTGATGCCAAAGATGGTGTCGCGCGCTGGGATGCGATACAACAGCTGTGGCAAATTCAGGTGAAAGCCGCTATTGCTGCGAAAAACTCAGGGGTCGACTATCAGCTTCCAGCAGCTTTACTTGAGTTTTATCGGCAGTTGTTAATCCAGCCTCTGGATGATTTGGCTTTTACTGCTGAATTACTGACGGTGCCTTCTTATGACATGGTGGCTGAACAGTTTGACGAAATACCAGTGCAGGATTTGGTGCAGGCTCTACAAAGTTTTGTACAACAGTTGGCAGACAAGCTGGCAGAGCAGTGGTTGCAGTGCTATCAGTCATTGCAATCAGAAGTTTATCAGTACGAGCAACATCAGGTTGCAAAGCGTGCCTTAGCTTCAGTTTGTGTACACTATCTGGCTTTTGTGGCTGGCAAGGATGATGTGTTACGTCAGCAATACGAACGCAGTGACAATATGACGGACAAACTCGCTGTATTGCGGGCGTGCCGCAGTGCTTCACATCCGTTATTCGCGCCATTGATGGCTGCTTTTGAGCAACGTTGGCACAGTGACGTACTGGTACTGGACAAATGGTTTAACTTATCGGCTTCTTATCCTCAATCCTCTGTATTTGCCACATTAGAGCAACTGACGACACATCCACAGTTTAGCTGGCAGAATCCGAATCGGGTCCGTGCTGTATTTGGTGCTTTTTATCAGCAAAATCCGGCCATGTTCCATGCTGAAGATGGCCGGGGTTATCAGGTGCTGGCCGATGTGGTACTGAAAATGGATGGGATTAACCCACAGGTGGCGTCCCGTTTAGTGACACCTTTATTGTCGTGGAAACGTTATCAACCTGTCCGCCAGCAGCAGTTAAAAGCTGTTTTGCAGACTATGCTGAGTAAAGACTTGAGTAACGATTTGTATGAAAAAGTGAGCAAGAGTTTAAGCTGAGATGCGGCAGTATAAATTCAGACTGGTGCTTGATGTGGAGCAATGTCTGGCCTTTTATCAGGGCCTGTATACCGATGTGGTGGTGCAGGCTGACAATGGCCAGACAGTGCAACTGCCTTTGCGCCATTTCCGGCCTTATATCAGCCACTCCGGAGTCAATGCACGCTTTGTATTAACTTTGACCGATCAGGGTAAGTTCAACAGTTTAGAGAAAATAAATTAGAGCTATTACTTAAAACGGCAACTTAAAACAAAACAGGCAAAATCTGTCACTTTAGCTATTATTTTCATTTAGTTAGCTGATCCGGGCTCAACTGGTCAAACCGGATTCAGTGAACACAGGGGTAATAAGCCTGAGTAAAGGGAAAAAACTGAATAAAAATCAACAGATTTGAGTGATCGCAAGCCTTGCGCCCCGATCAAAATGATGTAATGATTTCTTCGATACAAGCTGACCTCCGAGCAGTTGGTTGGCTCAAAATAAAAAATAACAAAATACCTGCAGGGACAGGGGGGGAGATAACGAATGAATACTAAGCCGGGTGCCTTCGTCAGAAGTACTTTAGCTCTGGGTGTTGCTTCTGCACTATTGGCCTTGTCGGCCGCCAGTGCGCAGGCCGCTACTTTTAACTTTGATGATGTAGAAGTGGTATTTGACTCTACGTTCTCCTACGG
>CAMLSF010000276.1 GCA_946482615.1 uncultured Chromatiaceae bacterium
GCGCAGCGGGATTTAGAAATCCGCGGCCCGGGTGAGCTGCTGGGCACCAAACAAACAGGCCAGGTCAGTTACCGTATCGCCGATCTAAGCCGGGACGCCCATCTAATTCCTGCATCTCAGCAGGCCGCCGCTTTGCTTTGGCAGCAATACCAGCCAAACTGCCCTCCGTTAATCCGCCGTTGGTTAGGCTATAAAGAGATCTACGCCCAAGCCTGACAATTTTATGACAATTCCCAACTTTAGATTACAGAAACAAAGAGCTTCTGTCGCTTATATTAAACGGACGCGAAAATCAGGTTCTGTACTTTCAATGAACGCAAGGATGCAAACTTATTAATTAAATTTCCCAGAAGGAAACAACATAATGCGGCTCTTGAACGCAATTTCAGTTTTTGCTTTAGCAACAATCTTCAACAGCCATGCAGCACAGCTGCAAAACATTAAAGCGTTCCAAAAAGTAGAGCCCTATCAGGTAACGACCACTCATCCGAGGCAATGGAACAGTTCAATCAGCTTTGGTCCATGGCATACAGCCATTCCACAACAAAATCCATCCTCAGGTTTTGGCTTAGCGATCTTAGGTTTACCTACCAACCAGCAGACTCAAAGCTACCAATTAGCTGTAACAGATGGACAACAATGGCAATATTTGGAATGTGTAGGGCGTAATCACTTAACAACGATGGCACAATGGCCTGTGAGATTGAACACAGGACTGAAACCCGCTTTGGCTTGCGGTATTAAAGGTACTACAGACAAGACCTTTTATTTAAATCCTGAATGGGATCAACAGTTTATTGGATACAGTGAGTTATCGGACCGATCTATTAAGATCCGCTCATTACATCAGTTAAACAGAACGGCTTATCCAACTCTAGAACCTGCGGGCTACTTATTAACTGACGAGCAAGGTGCAATAGCGCAGGTTGAAGTATTAAACGATGGGCGGGTCTGGATCAGACCAGATCTACCAGCGCAAACACAGCTTGAGCTGGCAGCCCGAATCACAGCTCTGCTATTGTTTAATCCACAGAACTCATAACCTGAGCCAACTATGTTTCGCATTTTACAGTTAGACCATCTGGTCCTTCGGGTAAAAAACCTGCAGCTGATGCTGGATTTTTATCAGCAGGTATTAGGTTGTACTCTGGAGCGACAGGAAACTGACTTAGGTTTGTATCAGTTAAGGGCAGGCAGCAGCCTGATTGATTTAGTGCCTGTGGATCAGCCTTTAGGCCAACAAGGTGGCCAGGCACCTGGGGCAGAAGGCCATAATATGGACCATCTGTGTTTACGTATTGAACCTTTTGACGCTGCGGCTTTACAGCTTTATCTGCAAAGTTATGGCGTCAGCGCAGGGCCGGTTGAATCCCGTTATGGCGCTGAAGGCAAGGGTCCATCCATTTACATTCAGGACCCTGAGGGCAATAGGATAGAACTGAAAGGCCCGCCCTATTCAGCCCCCTGAACTACAGATTTTTTCCGAAGTGCCAGATACGCATCCAGTGAATAAACAATCAGTGCCAGCCAGATAAAACCAAAGGTCACCAGCTTGGCTGCGGTTAACGGCTCGTTATAGAGCCAGACCCCAAACACAAACATAAAACTTGGGCCTATGTACTGGAAAAAGCCCATAGTCGAGAGTTGCAGCCGTTTCGCAGCGGCGATAAAAAGCAACAAAGGCACAGTGGTAACAAAACCTGCCGCCATCAGCCATAGGTTTAAACTCCAGCTGTTTTGACTCAAATTCACCGCACTGCTGTCTGCAAACTGCCACCAGTAATACAAGGCCAGAGGTAATAACAATAACGACTCAATAAACAAACCAGTAATAGCGTCTATTGCGAGCTTTTTACGAAACAAACCATAAAGTGCAAAGGTACTGGCCAAAGTTAAAGCTATCCAGGGCACAGAACCAAAAGTGACCAGTTGGATCACTACACCAGTGACTGCCAGCGATAACGCAATCCATTGAAACTTCCGCAAACGCTCACCAAGAAAAAACATGCCCAGCAGCACATTTAGCAAAGGGTTGATGTAATAGCCTAAGCTGGCATCCAGCATATGATGGTTATTCACAGCCCAGATAAACAAACCCCAGTTGCCACCTAAAATCAGTGAAGTACCCAACAGGGCCAGCACCAGTTTAGGCTTAGCTAAAATCTGCTGTACTTTGCTCCATTGCTGCATCGCAAACACAATAAGCACCAGCAGTACAAAAGACCAGACCACACGGTGGATCAGAATTTCCTGCGCTGGCACAAAGTCGATTTGTTTAAAATAAAGCGGTGCTATACCCCACAAGGTATAAGCACCGGCAGCAAAAGCACCACCGAGTTTTTGCGCTGGACTTAAAGTCATTCGTATCCCCCTGAACCGCCGGACTGCTCCGGTTTGATGGCGCGCATTGTACGTGAGCCCTGCTGCAAAGGTAAGGCATCTTAAGCCCGGTCTTTGACTCCTGGCCGCAAACTAATCAAAACAGGCTGAAATCTATCAATAAAATAGCGAAATGCTAAAAATAAAAGTCGGGATCAGCATTGCCCCCAAGCAAGCAGAACCGCTATTCTGAGCTAAAAACAGCCATAGGGTAAAGCAATGAGTTTTATCGGTATTATTGTCGCGCTGATCTGTATTATTGGCGGGAACTTACTGGAAGGTGGACATCCGGGCGCCCTGCTCAATCTGCCTGCTTTTTTAATAGTGATAGGAGCAACTTTTGGTGCCGCTTTAACTCAGTTTCCTTTTCATGTTGTGATTGAAGCCGGTAAACGTTTTATGTGGCTTATTGTTCCACTTCGGCTGGATATGCAGGAACGAAGCTTATTACTGCAGGATATGGCATCTCAGGCCCGCAAAGGTGGCTTTCTGGCGCTGGAAGAAAAACTCGATAGCCTGGACGATCCTTTCCTGAAACGTGGCATAGGTATGCTGGTGGATGGTTTTGACAAAGATTACATTCTCGAAACCCTGGAACAGGAAATCGAGATGGAACAGGAAGAAATTGAGCATACCGTCAAGTTTTACGAAGCCATGGGGGGTTATGCCCCCACTATGGGCATAGTAGGTGCTGTGTTGGGCCTGATCCACGCTATGGGTTTATTGGATAAACCTGACGAATTAGGTGGCGGTATAGCTGTTGCTTTTGTCGCTACAATTTATGGCGTCGCTTTTGCCAACCTGATGTTTTTACCTTTTGGTAACCGCTACAAGTTATTTGCCAGCCAGATCCGGAATTATAAAATTATGACCCTGACCGGCATTGTGATCATTGCCGACGGTTTATCCCCTCAACAATTGCAAATTCGCTTAGCGGCGTTTACAGGCGAGCATCACGATGAAAAAGAAAAAGCCTGAACCGCCAGAGAACCATGAACGCTGGCTGGTATCCTACGCCGACTATATGACACTGCTGTTTGCCCTTTTTGTGGTGCTCTACTCTTTCGC
>CAMLSF010000277.1 GCA_946482615.1 uncultured Chromatiaceae bacterium
AAAGAGTGAAAAAACTTCAGCCAAAACAGCAGATTTTTGCTGTATTTCAATAGATTGATTGGTTAAAGTAGCGCCAATTTTATAGCCTGGTCAGAAGGGTTACCGCCTTATGTTATTAACCTTAGTTATTTGTTATTGGGTGTTTTCTGTGGCGCTGGGTTTATGGGCCGCACTGAGAGTAAAAAACACCCGTGATTTTGCCGTCGCAGGCCGGCATTTGCCTTTTTATATGGTCACAGCCACAGTCTTTGCCACCTGGTTTGGCAGCGAAGCTGTGCTGGGTATTCCCGCTACTTTTATCGATGGTAATTTACGCGACATAGTGGCCGATCCTTTTGGCGCTGCACTTTGCTTAATTCTGGTGGGGGTATTTTTTGCCGCGCCTTTATACCGGATGAAGTTGCTGACCATAGGTGACTTTTATAAAAGGCGCTACGGCCGCTCTGTTGAAGTGCTGACGACTTTAGCCATAGTCTTGTCTTATTTAGGCTGGGTTGGCGCCCAGTTAACGGCTTTAGGTCTGGTATTTAATGTGGTGTCAGACGGGGCTATCAGCATGACAGCAGGCATGTGGATTGGTGCTGGCAGTATTCTGATTTATACCCTGTTTGGTGGTATGTGGGCTGTGGCTATTACCGATCTGGTGCAGATGATAGTCATAGTGCTTGGGCTTTTGTATATAGGCGGCGAAGTGTCACAAATGGTCGGTGGTGTGTCCGTGGTGGTGAACCATGCGGCTGCTGCAGGCAAACTGGAGTTCTGGCCGGAGGCTGATCTTAAAGCCATTATTGCCTTTATGGCGGCTGCCTGTACCATGATGTTAGGCTCTATGCCACAGCAGGATGTATTTCAGCGGGTGCAGTCGGCGAAGTCGGAAAAAATTGCGGTCTGGGGTTCAATACTCGGTGGTTCTTTGTATTTCCTTTTTGCTTTTATCCCGCTTTTTATCGGTTATGCCGCCACTATAGTGGCACCGGATATGGTGAAAAACCTGATGGAATCTGACTCTCAGCTGATTTTGCCACAGTTGGTATTGCAGCACATGCCATTGATTGCTCAGGTTATTTTCTTTGGTGCTTTGTTATCCGCCATTAAAGGCTGTGCTTCAGCCACCTTGTTGGCTCCTTCGGTGTCTTTTGCTGAAAATATTCTGAAACCTTTATTGCCTCCTATGCAGGATAAACAGTTATTGCGGCTGATGCAGGCTGTCACTTTAGTCTTTGCTGGCTGCACTTTGACCTATGCGCTGAACAGCGAATCCACTATTTTTGGAATGGTCGAAGATGCGTATCAGGTGACTTTGGTTGCTGCTTTTGTCCCTCTGGCTTTTGGTGTGTACTGGCGCAAAGCTACCAATCAGGGCGCTTTAATGGCCATAGCTTTTGGCGTCAGCACCTGGCTGGGTATTATTTTCCTTGGCCCTGAAGACCCTTATGTGCCTGCTCAGTTTGCCGGTTTATTGGCCAGTATTGCGGGGATGTTGTTGGGTTCTTTGATGCCGCAGTACCTTGAGCACGACCATGAAGTGCATGACAAGTTACACAGAGGGGAAATGGCACACACAGGCCCGGAGCATGGCTGATTTTCTACAAAGAATTAAGGCTGTTGTTTTTGATTTAGATGGCACGCTAGTCGATTCGCAGCTTGATTTTACTGAGCTGCGTCGCCGTCTGGGCTGGCCTGAGCAGACTTTGATCCTCGAGCATTTAGCCACTTTAAGCTGTGCGGTCGAAAAACAACAGGCCGCGCAAGTTATTGTCGACTTTGAACTGGAAGGTGCACGTAACGCCAGCTGGATGCCCAACGCCGAGCTGTTGCTGCAGCAGCTCAATGACCGGCAAATGCCGATGGCGATTTTAACCCGCAATATGCGTCAGGCCACAGAGCTTTGTATGCAGGCGCTGAATATACCTATAGATCTGGTTCTGACCCGGGACGATGCACCGGCTAAACCTCAACCCGAAGGTTTATGGCTGATTGCCGAACGTTTGGGTGTGCAGCCTAATGAAATGCTGTATGTAGGTGACTATCTGTTTGATATCCAAACCGCCCGCAATGCGGGCTCCTATTGCTGCTTATACCGTTATGGCGACAATCATATTTACGCAGAGCAAGCGGATTTAGTGGTCGATGATTTATTGGATTTGTTAGTGCATTTGCAAAAATGAGCTGTTGCTTCCTTAAATCTCTTTTTCCAAAGCCTTTGGCAGGCGGCGGTGTTTTTCTTTGGCTTCTTTAATAGCGTCACTAAAAGCCGACGCCAGAATACCTGTGGGGACTGCAATCATACAAATACCAGTGACAGCGGTAATACCAGCCAGAACGCGGCCAAGCACAGTGATGGGGTAAACATCACCATAACCTACGGTCGTTAAAGTGGCGACAGCCCACCAGGTGGCGCGTGGGATAGAACCAAAAGCTTCGGGCTGAATATCGCCTTCGACTAAATACAGGCAGGTGGCGGCAAACAGCAGAATAATGACACCAAAAATAGCGCTGACTAAAAGCTCATAAGTGCGGCTGCGCACAGCTTCAGCTATACACTCCAGCGCTGTGGAAAATCGGCCAAGCCGTGCTAACCGGACTACCCGTATCAATAACACCAAACGGAGAATGACGCCACCATTGCCCAGATACAGCGAAAAGGCGACAAAAATCGCCAGCAAGTCGGCCAGGGCAAAAAAGGAAAAGAAGTGCTGCCAGCGACTTTTGACCGAGTCATTTTCAACACAGGTCCAGAGCCTTGCCAGATACTCGACTAAAAACAGCGAACCTAAAACCAGCTCAGTGTAACGAAACCACTGCTCACGGCCCTGGCGTATGCTGGGTTCAGTCTGAATAATAGCCAGCAGAATACCAGCCAGTATCACCAGTGCTATGGCGATATTCAGCGGCGACATGCCTTTACCTGAATATAAAACCGGGTCAAGCTGATGCGCCAGACGGGAGCGCAGTTTGTGCAACAGAGATTGCTCGTGCATAACACACCATTCATAAAATCAATAATTGATTGTCTGAGCAAGCTGCTGATTTGGCAAGATGTTCCTCAGGACTTGTTAAAAATCTCCCGGAACCTCGTCCAGCTCTCCAATTGCATGCTGCAGTAAGGCCTGTTGCCTTTCCTGCTCAGTTAAAATGCCAACAAAAGGAGTACGGCGGCGTAGCTTACGTAAATAGGGACTGTCTTCTGTGATGCCTTGGCGGAATTGCTCTGGCTGCTGATAGAGTTCTAACACTGAAACCCAATGCATATAAGCACCATACCCCAGCTGGCTATTGTCGCGCCGCTCTTCCAGTTTGGCTCTGACCTGTTCGAGTAAATCGGGCTCGGCCAGTAATTTGGCAGCAATAGCCTGATGCAACACCAGAATTTGCCGGTCGATATTTTCATCCTGAATACCGGTTTTTTTCACTCTGTAGGG
>CAMLSF010000278.1 GCA_946482615.1 uncultured Chromatiaceae bacterium
CCCTGCACTTTAAAACCACCAAACACATGCACAGACTGAGGCGTCAAACCTAAATGACCACAGACCGGAATACCCCTTTCGGTCAAAGCTTTAATGGTCGGTAATAAAAAATCACCGCCTTCAAGCTTGACCATATTGGCACCGGCTTGCATCAGTGGGGTTGCGTTGTGCATCGCTTGTTCTACTGTGGCGTAACTCATAAAAGGCATATCGGCAATGACAAAAGCCAGCGGAGCTCCAGCGCGGACACAACGGGTGTGATAAGCAATTTCAGCTGTAGTCACAGGCAAAGTGTCGCTGTGGCCTTGTAATACCATACCCAAAGAGTCACCGATCAGAATAACTTCCACACCGGCATCGGCAAACAATTTCGCGAAACTGGCATCATAGGCCGTTAAGGCGGTAATTTTTTCGCCTTTTTGTTTCATCTTCAGCAATTGAGCAGTGGTAATTTTTGCCATTTTCTCTCATCCGACCACAAGGGAGTAATTTGGGGCGCACCTTGGCATAAAACCATAAGGCGCGCAAGTTATCAAAGACGAGTCAGGCCGTTTAAAGGCACCATCTTTAGTAGCTCACTCAACTCAGAACCATCAGGCAATATCAAATCTGAGTCTAGTTCTGCCAGCGGGTAAAGCACAAACTCCCGCACTTTCATACCGTAATGTGGCACTGTTAAACGCTCAGTTTGGATGATGTGATGGCCAAACAGCAGAATATCTAAATCCAGAGTACGGGGACCCCAACGTTCATCTTTACGCTGACGGCCTTGTTCCAGCTCTATCTGCTGTAATTCTGTCAGTAACTCTTCTGCAGATAACAGGGTATGCAGAGCTGCTACGGCATTGACATAATCCGGTTGATCCTGCGGTCCCATAGGTTTGGAGCCATAAAAAGAGGAGACCTGAACCAGTTTCGTGTCTTTGATACCCTGCAAAGCCAACACAGCGCGCTCTAATTGCTGCACTGGCTGGGCTAAATTAGCGCCCAGCCCAATATAAACCAGAGTCTCAGCCATGGGTTGCTGAACCCGGAGGTCGGCGTTTGGTCGGCGGACGACGGCGGCGTGGCCGGCGTTCAATGCCTTCTTTACCCAGGCCTTGTACTAACAGCTCACGGCCTGCTTCGTCATCGGCCTGGAATCGTTGCCACCAATTAGCCAGTTCCAGCAGCTCGCCACCTTCGGCCTGAGCACGCAGCTGCAGGAAGTCGTAAGCACCACGGAATTTAGTTTGTTCCAGTAATTTAAAAGCACGACGACCAGCACGTTTACTTAAGCGGCTTTGCAGGAACCAGATATCTTTGATGGTCAGGCTAAAACGTTTAGGAATAGCGATAGAACGTTGTACTTCGTCCAGCACTTCCATCATGGCAATATTCAGCGCGTCCACTTCGTTTAAACCACTTTCAACCAGCAGTTTTTCCGCCCGTTGTTCAACCGGGTACCATAACAAAGCTGCAAAGGTAAAAGCCGGAGTCACAGGTTTATCAACGGCAACCCGCTGATCCGTGTCCTGCATGGCTTTAGTGATCATGTTAAAAACTTTGCCGCTACTGTCCTGTTTTAATACTTTGGCCAGTTGGGGCAACAGCTGTTTGATAATGCCCAAATCGTTCAGCATGACAAAGTTATCAAAGGCTTTACCTGCCATAAATAACTTGAGGAATTCTTCAAATAACCGCGCTGCCGGAATATTTTTCAAAAGCACAGCCAGCTCTTTGATTGGCTCCAGCGTTGCCGGGGCTATGTCCATATTCAGTTTGGTGGCAAAACGTACAGCCCGCAGCATCCGCACCGGATCTTCACGGTAACGGGTTTCAGGGTCGCCAATCAGTTCAATTTTACGCTCTGCTATAGCTTCAAGGCCGTTGGCAAAGTCGTAAATGGCAAAGTCGGCCACTGAATAGTACAAAGCGTTGATACTAAAATCACGGCGTTCGGCGTCTTCTTCAATAGTGCCATAAACGTTATCACGTAAAATCTGGCCTGCATCACTTTGACTGGCTTTAGGGCTGGTTTCGTCATCCCCTGTATGGTGACCACGGAAAGTTGCGACTTCAATCACTTCACGGCCAAACACCACATGAGCCAAACGGAAACGACGGCCAATCAAACGGCAGTTTTTAAATACCTGACGCACTTGTTCAGGGTGAGCATTGGTCACCACATCAAAATCTTTGGGTTTTAAACCCAGCAAAATATCGCGGATACAACCACCAACCAGATAGGCTTCATAACCCGCATCTTTTAAGCGGTATAACACCTTAAGCGCATTAGGGCTGATGTCTTTGCGCGACACAGAATGGGCATCACGGGAGATTTTTTTCAGCTCAGGCAGAATGGATTGACGGCTTTTTTTGGGTTGAGCAACGCTCTCAACGCTTTTGCTGCCAAGGGTGCGGCGGCAAAAATCCAGGACTCGCGAAATAATGGCAGTACTCCTTGTGAGCTTTTGTAAATGAACTCGATGAAAAAAGCGGCTAATGATACCGCAGCCTCTGGGAAAATAGAACGTGCGGCCTGATGCTTTATAAAAAATCTGCGGCTTTTTGTTCGTTTTGGCGGGGGATTTGATTGATTTGCCAGTGAGCACTGGCCCAGGCTAACAATTCCTTTGCATCAGCCCCTTTTAAATCTGCGGGTGGCGGATGGCCCAAAAACCGCAAAACAGCAGTTAAAGTCTCGCTGACGGGCCAAAGGTCTACCGCTGGCGCATGGTTTTGTTTGCTGAGCTTAAAACCTGGTTCAGCCACAGCCAGAGGCAAATGCAAATAGGCTGGTGCATCAGCGCCAAGCAGTTGAAACAAGGCCTGTTGCCGGGTCGTCAGCTCTATTAAATCTGCACCACGTACCACTTCAGTAATGCCCTGATCCAGATCGTCAACCACCACCACCAGCTGGTAAGCAAATAAGCCATCACGGCGTTTTAAAATATAATCTTCGGCGGCAAGGGCGCCTGGGATCTGCACTTCGCCCGCCAAAAGATCAATAAAGCTGGTGGCTGTCTCCGGTGCTTTTAACCGCCAGGCCAGCGAACCTTCAGTCAGCTGTTGATGTCGGCAAAAGCCGTCATAACCCGCAGCTAAGCTTTGAATGCGGGCCCTGCTACAGTTGCAGGCATAGGTCAGTTGCTGTTGTTTGAACAGCTCCAGTACCTGCTGGTAACGCTCCAGTCGTTGGCTTTGCACCCAGACATCAGCATCCCAGCACAACTGATAACGCTCTAAGGTCCGTAAAATGCCGTCAGCTGCGCCAGCTTGCATTCGTGGACTGTCGATATCTTCCATCCGTACCAGCCATTGGCCTTGTTGGGATTTGGCTTGCAGATAACTGCCCACAGCAGCAATGAGGGAACCAAAATGCAAAGGGCCGGATGGCGATGGCGCAAACCGGCCCCTGTAGGCAGGAG
>CAMLSF010000279.1 GCA_946482615.1 uncultured Chromatiaceae bacterium
TAGCTAATACCTCTAGTTATTTAATTAATCCCATCACTCCGACCAATACCAGCTAGTCAGGTTATAACGATACAGAGCATCAGCTTCACTAGTCAAAGCCTTGACCCAATGCTCTGAGCCCTCTGATGCAGGATCAAACAGCACACAGCGGTTATACAAAGGTGCGATAGTCACAGGTTGATTATCTTTGCCGATAAACACCAATTCACCACCCTTATCATTCTGCCAGTCTTTATTTAAATACAGCAGCATGCAAACCTCCCGGCCCGGCGAGTCATCCGCATGCTGATTAACAAAATCTCTGGCGCTTAAGCGAAAAAAGTTAGTGTTAATTTCAGGCTTGGCTACATTGATGTCCGTGATTTGTACATCAAAAACCTTAGATAACAACGACATAAATTCCTCTCCACGCAGAAATTGCAGAAACTCCAGCGCAACAGCAGCAGGGGAGTTGGTGCAAGGCAGAGGGCGCTGCCAAAGATCCCGCTGTACAAAACGTTCTGTATCAGGTGTTTCTTGCCATGTCTCATTATTCACATAGAGCGCTGAGTAGCTGTGTTTTTGTGTGGTCCACTGCTGTTCCTGGTGTAACACATCAACAACTTCATCGAGTTTGGCCTGGTTAAACAAGCCATCAATAACGATATGCTGAGGAGTGGAGTGCCGCAAAGTTTTTCGGTAAGCGCGGATAGCGGAAGGGATAATTTGCTGTTTATTCAGCCACATGGAAAGAATCACTTAAAAAGTTAACCAGAGTTTGAAGCGCCGATCATACAGTATTTTTCAGACTCTTCAGGCAGTGGCTGATGTTCTGCGATCAACCCACCCGCCATTCCAGTCCATAATGCGCAAATAGCTCGGCATCTTTGGCAAACCAGAGTTCAAAGGCCTGCACATCATAACCTTCTTGTCTGGCCAACCTGAATATTCTGACTGACAGCTCCAGCAAGTCGCGGTAGACCCAGGCTTTGCCCTGATAAATCACAGCTAAATCAGGTTGTTCTGCCAATATTTCTATCGCTTTCATCGTTTGATTTAAGCGACGTAATTCTGCTGTGCGCCATGTTGAGTTCATTCATCACATCCTTTGGTCAAAATACCGTCACTAGCCGGCCTTGACAGGATGCACTTCAATTTTTGTGCCATGGCTTTACGGGTCGCAAAACTTAACGTAAAGCGCGCCCCAGCAAAGAAAAATAACCAAGCCAATGGTGGGCTAAGGCTGAAGACAAGGCTGAATCCGGGTATAAACCCGCTTTAGCCGTTTTGCTTTTTAAAGTACCACTGACTAAAAAGCTGTTTTTAACTTGTTGTTGCTGCAGCATATGCTCAAAAGCCCGCGCCGCCAGTTCTTCAGGTTTGGCGTAATAATAAATGCCATGTTGCTTATCAAAAGCGGCTGAGGTTTTGACATACTGATTAGGTTCAGTGCCATCGGCTGATAAAAACAGCGCAGCAAAACCCTGATCCAAATATTGATTCAGTGGATGAGCAGAAACTTCAGCATTATTCAGCCAACTGGAACTGGCAAAAGCAGAAGCCGGCAGTTTATTGGTAAAGAGTTTGCTGCAAATGTAATGATCAAAAGCGTGAAACCATTCATGCGCCAGACTGCCGCCTCCGGCATTTTTCGCCAACGCCAGTAAACGGCCTTGCGGCTGATAAAAAGCGCAGCTGCCTTGTTGACCACCAATGCCAAAGTTCAGGCTGAGGCTTTGGTTCAGTGAAATTACTTGCTCCGGCACCTGCAACAGCAGCATTAAATCGGACAAAGCGTCAAAAAACAGATTAGCCGCCAGTTGTTGCTCGGCTGCTGTGACCCAACGGCCGATTTTAATACTTTGGAAACCAAATATTTTTACTATGTCCAAAAAGCTGACGTCGGCACCGGATCTATGGGCCGGGCCGTTACGAAAATATGCCTGCTGGATGCGGGGTACTAAATCGGCCATAGGATAACTGGTTCAAATTTAAACATTTTTTCAGTGCTTGTGCTGGGAAAACAGAGTTTAAGTCGTATACTGACAAGCGGTATAGTGATTTTCATTAAAACCTTATGGCTTTCGCCACTGCAAAGCCTGTTGAAACAAAGAGTGATTTTATGTCCCTGCTAGAAAATTTGCTGATTATGTTATTGCTGATCAGTGCCAGCGCCTTCTTTTCCATGTCTGAAATAGCTTTAGCTGCTTCACGCAAAATCCGGTTAAAACAACTGGCATCAGACGGTGAACCCCGTGCGGCCTTAGTGTTACAGCTGCAGTCTAACCCCGGCAGTTTTTTTACCATAGCCCAAATTGGCTTAAACGCTGTGGCGATATTAGGTGGTATTTTAGGGGAAGCTGCTTTTACTCCTTCTATTTTAAGCCTGCTGAATTTGTTTTTTGAAAGCCCTGCCAATGAAGGCATCGCCTTTGGTTTATCGGTGTTTTTTGTCACAGCGCTGTTTATTTTATTTGCTGATTTAATGCCAAAACGACTGGCGATGTTAGCGCCGGAGAAAGTGGCGATTTCTGTGGTGAACCTGATTTTGTTAATGCTGGTGATTTTAAAACCTATGGTCTGGTTGTTTAATAGTCTGGCCAATCTGGTGTTTAAACTCTTTAACGTGCCGACCCAGCGTGTTGATCAAATTACCCCTGAAGATATAGTAGCCATGATGGATGAAGGGGCTCAGGCTGGTGTCTTGCAGCAGCAGGAACGCACTTTGCTGGAGAACGTCTTTGATATGGACTCCCGTACTGTCACCTCCGCCATGACTGCACGTGAAAGCTTAATTTACTTTACTTTGAAAGAATCGGCAGAAAGCATAAAAAACAAAATTGCTGAGCATCCACACGCCAAATTTATTGTCTGTGATGACAGCCTGGATAAAGTGGTGGGCTACGTCGACAGCCGCGATATTCTGATGCAGGTATTGCATCAGCAGCCTATTAACTTACTCAAAGAAGGCATGATCCACACTCCGTTGATAGTGCCGGATTCCCTGTCGCTGTATGAAGTGCTGGCGCATTTTAAATCCAGCGGTATCGATTTTGCTGTAGTGCTGAACGAATACGCTTTAACCGTAGGTATGGTGACACTGAAAGACGTGATGAGCATAGTGATGGGCGAGCTGGTGAATTCGGATGAGGAGCAGATAGTACAACGTGACGATGCCTCCTGGCTGGTCGAAGGGTTAACGCCGCTGGATGATGTGATGCGGGTCTTTGATATCGACAGCTTCCCGGACGATGAAAACTACGAAACCATTGCCGGTTTTATGATGTATATGCTGCGTAAAATTCCAAAACGGACCGACTTTGTGGTGTATCAGGGCTACAAGTTTGAAGTGGTGGATATCGACAGCTACAAAATTGACCAGTTGCTGGTGACTAAAGTCAAAGTTGCAGAACAAGGTGAGCAAGC
>CAMLSF010000280.1 GCA_946482615.1 uncultured Chromatiaceae bacterium
AGCCACAATCAGCTTATCGCCCAGCGCACGCGCACGTTTGAATAAGTTCAGATGGCCAATATGAAACAAATCAAAGGTACCGTAGGTTAACACTGTTTTCATTGCCCTTCACTCCAGATAACAATAACTTAGGTCCCGACGACAATTTCTCTCATTTCGTATCATCTTCATATAAGGCATTTATCAGTTGCGCGTTTGCTCCCTGTGCAAGCAAAGCGAATAAAAGTATCGTAGTTGAAACATATCCTTGAATAGTGAGCACTTTCACTAAAGGATCTGGCATATTAACCGATATCAATATTACCCATACTTACTAAATTGGGAAGTAGTTATGCAAAAAATGAGTGTTTTAGAAAAACATGGTTTTAGTGGTCTAAATCGTTGGCCGGGATTTGAACAACTGGCGAATGATGAGGCTATCGCCGACTATTTCATGAACGGGTACATTCCGAACGAAAAGGTTTTGACCAAGCAAAGTGTGATTACTGCTTTTGGTTCATGTTTTGCTGGCAATGTATCACGTTACTTACAGTCTAAAGGATATGCAGTAAATGCTCATAACTGGGACCACAACCTCTCAGATCTAATCCGCATTGATGAAATAATGGTCCATACACCTGCGTTACTAGCCCAATTTGAGTGGGCCTTTTCCAATAAAGAACTCGGTTCAGTATTTATTGGCGGAGCTGAAGAGAAAGTGCAGACTTATCATAATATGGAGGAGTGTAAAAATATCATCAAAAAAACTGATTTTTTTATCATTACTTTAGGCCTGACAGAGGCGTGGTACGACAAATTAAATCAACAGTACCTATGGAAGTTTGTTCCAAATAGAAAACTTGACCCAGAACGATTTGAAAACAGATTTGTAACCTTTTCTGAGAATCTGCAAAATCTGCAAAAGATTTACTCTTTAATCAGAGCTAACTTGCCCAAAGCAAAAATTCTATTCACTCTCTCACCTATACCTCTGTTGGGATCTTATCAAGGAAAGTCCGTGATTTGCGCAAATACAGCGTCAAAAGCCACACTTAAAGCGACATTGCACGAGTTTCTATCCACAGTGAAAGATCCAAACGTATTTTATTTTCCATCGTACGAGCTAGTTAATTTTTATATAGATTCGCCCTGGAAAGAGGATAACCGTCATATAAAGCCTGAGACAGTCGAGCAAATTATGGCTGTTTTTGATAAATATTATTTAGTGGACTAAAAACAGCAGAAGACAGTCGATTATGAACAAAATTTTGTCTGAACGTTTTATTAATGATGGTATTGCAAGTTTAAAAATGAATGAACTCCAGAAGGAGACCAGAGCTGAGTTACTGCATAAACTTTGCTCTGGTATTTATGTAAAAGAGACTGTTCCTTGTTTATGTGGGTTTAAAGACTTTCAGTTACTTGCGGAGAAAGACCGTTATGGTATTCCACTGAACACTGTGATTTGCACAAAATGTGGATTAGTTATGAGTAATCCTCGAATGACTCAAGAGAGTTGTAACGCCTTTTATAACTATGAATACAGAAAACTTTATGTCGGAGCAGAGCAAGCTGATGAAAATTTTTTTGCAATGCAATATGCACACGGTATAAAAATTCTGACATATACACAACCCTATCTAAAGGATAAACCTAACAAAATCCTGGAAATTGGTTGTGGTGCTGGTGGTATCTTAAAAGCATTTCAGGAACAGGGCCATCAATGTCTTGGGATTGATCTGGGTTCTGAATATGTAACATTTGGTACCCAAAAGGGACTAAAGTTGCTCAGTATGTCCAGTCAGTCATTGTTGGAACAAACAGAAACACGTTATGACCTAATCATTCTCAGTCACGTATTTGAACATTTTTTAGATATTGAGCGAGAACTGAAAATTATTAAAGCATTAATGTCAGACGATGGCGTTGTCTACATTGAGGTTCCCGGCTTAAAAAATCTTCATCACTCTTATGATTGCGACTTTTTACTCTATTTGCAAAATGCTCACATGTATCACTTTTCATTACAAAGTCTTCAGAATGTAATGTCAGGTGAAGGATTCCACCTTAAGTCTGGAGATGAATTTGTTCGTAGCATTTTCTGTAAATCTTCAGACCAAACCTTTCCTTCAGACACAATAAATCTGTATATAGAAACGCTGGGTTATCTTCAGGATTTGGAGGTAAACAGACAATCATACAAAGCATTATTGCAGGCAAAAAAACACGAAGAACGACAAAAGTTTATCAAGCTATTGGATGAAAAATTAGCAAGTTATCCGGAACAAAGCATAGCGATTTACGGTACGGGCGCCCATACAGCAATGTTATTAGAGCAACTATGCCACACAAATAAAATAGTCGGACTTTTAGATCAGGACAAAAGAAAAACTGGCCAGATTTATTTTAATTTCAAAGTGTTAGACTCTGAATTCATATCAAATCAGATCAAGGCTGTAGTTATTTCATCTGATACTTTTCAGGATATTATTTACCAAAGACTGGCCCCACTACAGAAGCAAGGCATAACTCTGCTTCGCATTTATGATTAAAAGGTCGTCACAGCTGCGATTGTAGTTCCTGCTCCGCCTGAGCAAAATCTGCCAGAGTGTCGATATCTGCAGACGCCTGTTCTGGCATTACATAAGGATAAGTGTGATCGGTGTACTGGCTGATAATTTTTGTGGTCTGCATAATAAAAATAGCGCCATTTGGCATATAAACGGCTGAATTATGTTGCCGTCTATAGTTGTTTTGACTCTGTAAAGACGAATCGAGAAATCTGAGCTGACCTTCTGTATTGGTTTGTAACACCCAGGCAAATTTTTGTGGCAGTTCAAACACAGAAGCGATGCTCTTGTCTGGATCAGCAATAGCCTGGAACAGCTCCAGGGCCTGCCTGATATGAACAGCAGTTCGCAAAGGTGATGTCGGCTGCAAACAAACCAATACATCAAACTTCAAACCACAGTTTTTCAGCTCTGAAACAACATGCTGTAACACATCGATCAGCGAGGCACTGCTTCCGGAAAGATACTCAGGCCGCAGAAAAGGCGTTTTGACACCATATTGCTGTGCAATATCAGCGTATTTTTGACTGTCGGTGGATACTACAATTTTATCAATGTATTCGCAGGCTTTGGCCGCTTCGATAGTCCAGGCCAATAAAGGCTTACCGTGAAACATCCTGATATTTTTATCCGGCAAACCGACAGAGCCAGCCCGTGCTGGGATCACTGCCAGTACTTTTAAGCCGCCAATCATTGGAGTTGTTCCAATAGCGAATTTATCAACTGATAACTCCTGCTTAAACTTGTGGCACCGTCATACACTTCGAGGGTGAATGTTTTACCCTGCAAAGATGCACTGCTTAAAATATTAAGTAAC
>CAMLSF010000281.1 GCA_946482615.1 uncultured Chromatiaceae bacterium
TTTTATTTCCAGCCGCAATGGGATCTGCGTGAACAAAAAATAGAGGCTTATGAAGCCTTAGTGCGCTGGGAGCACCCGCAAAAAGGCTTGTTGATGCCAGGGCAGTTTTTACCTCTGGTTGAGCAGGTTGGCTTAAGTAAAGATCTGGATTTACTGCTGCTGGAAAAGGCCGTCTGCACTTTGGCTGAATGGAAAAAACAAGGTATTCATATCCCGCTGGCGGTGAATATGTCGCCTGTGCATTTTCAGGTGGATGGCCTGAAAAGTCGTATTCAGCAGTTGTTACTCAAGTATCAGGTTTCGCCAGCTGTGCTGGAGCTGGAGATCACTGAAAACACTGCCATGGGGGATATGGAAAAAGGCTCTAACTATATCAACGAGTTGCAGCAAATGGGCATCCGTGTCTCTATTGATGACTTTGGTACAGGTTATTCCTCTTTAGGTTATTTACGCAAAATGCCTATCGACAAAATTAAAATAGACCGTAGTTTTGTTACCGAGATGGCGGCCAACGACTCAGATATGATGATAGTCAAAACCATGATTACGCTGGCTCATGGTTTGGGTAAACGTATACTGGCAGAGGGGGTTGAAACTGAAACCCAGTTACAGTTGCTGCGTACTTTGGCTTGTGACGCCATACAGGGTTATTTACTGGCGAAACCTTTACCCGAAGCAGAAGCTCTGGCTTTGCTTAATGGTTGTGCCTTATCAAAATAGTTGATTATTTTTTGTCATGTTTTTGTCACTAAGCCACTTTAAGCTGCATAAGGTCAAACTAATACGACAGGTGGCTTATGTGGTTACAAAGGCTAGGTTTATGGGATCAGCGTTGTTTTCTTGCCCTGTTTAGCAAAAGCGAACGCAAGCGCATCCATCAGTTTAGTTTCTGGTGTTCAAAAACCGGTGACGGTCCTTTGTATCTGCTGTTAGTTGCTCTGTTATTTGCCTTAGAGCTGAGTCATGCCAGTGCCTTTACTGAACTTTTGCTGTTAAGTTTTGCCATTGAATTGCCTTTGTATCTGCTGTTAAAAAACTCCATCCGTCGCCAGCGCCCTTACCAGTTGATGGCGGGCATGATGCAGGCTCATATCGAAGCCTCGGATAAGTTCAGTTTACCGTCCGGCCATACAGCCGCTGCTTTTGTGGTCGCCAGTACTTTATTATGTTTTTATCCGGATTGGGCCTGGCTGGCCTTTAGCTGGGCCGCTTTAATTGGCTTGTCCCGTATCCTGTTAGGGGTACATTTTCCGCTGGATATTCTGGCCGGTTCGTCTTTGGGTGTGTCCAGTTGTCTGATGGCGCAACAAATCCTGCATTAGTTCTGCAATTTTTACTAAATATTTCAGATTTAGTCTGGTAAAAACCTGCTTGCTTTGCATTCCCTTTCTATAATTAACAGTAGTTTTCCTACCCCCTGCTGTTCCAACAGCGTGCGCAGTCATTTTGTGGAGTACCTTCTATGGCCTTTTTACGTCAGTTTTCTATCCGGCAACGCTTATTGCTGAATGCTATTACAGTGGCAGTGTCTATGCTGATTATGTTGGGATTATTGCTGTTTCAAAGTGGCCAACTGACGACTCTGGCTGAATTGAGGCTGGAAGTTGAACAACTCAACCTGCAGGTACTGCAATTAAGGCGCAGTGAAAAGGACTTCCTGTTACGTTCTGATCTGGAGTATCAGCAGAAGTTTAATCAAACCGCTACTGAACTGAATCAAAAAGCCGCTTTGTTATCTGAAGGGCTGATGGCGCAGGATATAGACACAACCCCATTAAGCTCATTCACTGGCTTCACCAAAAGTTATCAGGAGTTATTTAATCAACTGGTGCAATTATCAGAGCAGGTAGGGTTAGACCCTCAGTCTGGTTTGTATGGTGAGTTAAGAGCCAAAGCCCACGCACTGGAACAGGCTTTTAAAGACACCAACGATTTGCTGCTGACCACTCAGTTACTGCAGTTACGCCGGGCGGAAAAAGATTTTATGTTGCGGCTGGATTTAAAGTATCTGGAGAGTTTTAACAAAGGTTTTGCAGAGTTCCGTAACCAAATACAAAGCAATATCAGTGATACAACACAAGCACTGAAAATGCAGCAATTGGCTGATGCCTACAGTGCGGCTTTTGTCCGTTTAGTGGAAGGTGAACAAAAAATTGGTCTGGCTCATGATCAGGGCCTGATGGGACAAATGCGTCAGGCTATTCATCAAACCGAAGAAAGTCTGGATTTAATGTCCGAACGCACCGAAGCTGCCGTAGATCAAGCCAGCTCTGCCAGCCAGACTTTGGCCATCAGCTTATTTGTGTTAGTACTGGTACTGGTGATAGCTCTGGTGCTGATGACCAGCAACAGCATTTTGCAGCCAATCCAAAAAGTGTGCGCCACTATAGGTTTAGTGCGTAAAGACAATGACTTCCGCTTACGTGTTGCCGAAGAAGGTCAGGATGAAATGACCCGATTAGCCAAAGATTTTAATCATATGTTGTCGGATGTGCAGGAGCTGGTACGCAATGTTAATCAGGCGCTGGAAATGCTGGATATCGCCACCCATGAACTGGCCAAGTCCACTGCTGAAACCAGCAAAGGCATGGCGCAGCAACAGATGGAAAGCGATATGGTGGCCACAGCTGTGACTGAAATGGGCGCTACAGTGGATGAAATTGCCGTCAATACCGAAAACACCGCAACCAAAGCTCAGGACACCAATGCCAATGCGCTGTCAGGCTTAAAAGAAGTGGAGCAAACAGTAAGCAGGATCAATGCTTTATCTCAGGAACTGCAACAAGCTTCAGTGGTTTTGACTGAGTTGGAAAAAGACAGTGCCACTATAGGTTCTGTGCTGGATGTGATCCGGGGTATAGCGGAGCAAACCAACTTACTGGCACTGAATGCGGCTATTGAAGCGGCAAGGGCAGGTGAGCAGGGCCGGGGGTTTGCCGTGGTGGCTGATGAAGTCCGCAGCCTGGCGCAGCGCACTCAGGAGTCGACAGGCCAAATTGAAAAGATTATTTCCGGTTTACAGCAACGCACCAAAAACATAGTGGCTGTGATGCAAAATTGTCAGACACAAGGCAAAGAAAGTGCCAGTCAGGCTGGTTCTACCATAGAGTTGTTGCGGCAAATTACCAATGACGTTGGGCTGATTATGGATATGACCACGCAAATCGCCACTGCTGTAGAAGAGCAAAGTTTAGTGGCAGCAGATGTGAATAAAAACGTGGTGCGTATTCGTGATATTTCTGAGGACTCGCTGAGTATTTCCAAACACAACGCCCAGATCAGCGAAGAAGTGGCCAGTCAGGCCAGTTTGCTGCATCAGACTGTGGATAAGTTTAAAGCTTAAACAAATGGGGGTCAGGCCTT
>CAMLSF010000282.1 GCA_946482615.1 uncultured Chromatiaceae bacterium
TGTGACCGGTTATAACGACAGGACTGGTCTCCGCATTTGGGGCAGTGGTTCTGAATATAGTTCGGCTATATTAAAAAATACTGGCAGCAAACCTGCTACTTATATCGCTGAGGTAATACCCGGTTCGTTTATTTATGAGCCTCTGTTTTTAGATTTAAATGGTGATGGTCTGGCCGATATAATTACGACAGCATCAGGTTCTTCCGGGGGACCTTCCTGGATCGTATATTATGCAACCGGTGCTGGAAATGTATCTTTTTTACCCCCTCAAGCCATTAATAGATCGCAAAAAATTAATAACAATAAAAAACTGTTCAATTTCGGCGATTTTAATGGTGATGGCATCGTCGATTTAGTAGAACCAATCACTGTGAATAACTCTGCTGGCTTACTTAAATCATACTTAGGTTTGCACTTAGGTGCATTTGATAGCGCTAGTGGAAAATGGGGATTAACAGATCAGGTCATAGAACTTCCAGTACAAGATACAAAAAATGTATTAAACAATACCAATACATCTGTTCAATGGTCTGACGCTGACGCTGATGGCGATATAGATTTATTTTTCAATCGTGGCAATGGTTGGCAGGTGTACTTGTCGTACGCTGTCAATAACAAGCCTGCACATAAAATAACCAGGATACGTAATGGTTTTGGGGCTTCGACAACTATTGAATATGCTAATGCTACAGACAGAAATGTATACCAGCCGAGCCAGCCTGTAATTTCTGATGGCAGCGTCAATTCTGACTACCTGGCGCCTCAATCTGGCATGCAATTAGTCAAGAAAGTATCAACGGATACAAGATGGTCCGATAAACAAGTAACGACCTATGATCCAAGAACAGGTCAGCCTTATCAAACAACGCAGACTAGTGCAGATCAAGTTTCTGTTTCTTACAGCTATAGTGGCTTTTTACTTCACAAGAAAGGGCGTGGTTCTCTAGGCTTTAGAGAACTAAGCACTGTTGACAATCAGACGGGTATCAAAACCACAACCAGCTATAACCAGAGTTGGCCGTTTATTGGGCGTCCTGTAGAAACCATAGTGACGACGGCTGATGGCAAAGAGATAAGCCGTGCGACAACAACCTGGGCGACTAAAAAAGTAGCTGATGGCGGAGACTTCGTCTATTTGCAAGCCAGTACTGAAAAGAGCTCGCAAATTACGTCTGCTGGCACAGTCGTACCGATTAAAAAAGTTGCAACAACCAACGAGTATGACGCTTCACTTGCCGGAGATACGGCTTGGGGTAACTTAACAAAAACTACGATCAATCATTATGGCTATGTAGGCTCAGGGAATACCGAAACTTTGTTATTAACTACGACCACCAGCAACAGCTATGATGGTTGGAGTGTTGCAAATAGCAAACGTTTTGGCCGCTTATCCAGAACAGATGTCAAGCAAACTCAAACTGCAGTTGCTGGGTTACAAACTGCCAGTGAGCAAACACGCAGTTCGCAGTTTACGTATCAGGCGCAAAATGGCGTATTAGAAACCGAAGAAATAGGCAATGAGTGTCTTACTATTCAGGCTAAAGCGCTTTCTAGCCGCGCAGCAACAGATGCCTGCGACCCTACAAACTGGAAAAAAACGACCTACAGTTACAATCCGGCTGGCCTTAAAACCCAAACCAAAGTTGAAACCAAATATGGCTCCCGTTATGAGAGTGTGAAATACAGCAGCAATAACCGTTTTGTGTTATCCAAGTCAGATGGGGCCTCAGACGACACTTCCGCGAATGTTGAAAGATACTTATACAATGGAAGTGACAATCCAGCAGGTCGTATCTACGAAACTGTCGTCACTGGTCCAAATAAGCTATTGAGCTTAACCCGCTTTAATGAGTGGGGAGAAGCTGTCGAATCTGTTGATGCGACTGGGATCACTACTTACAATTGGGTAGAAAATTGTGCCGATAGTGCTAGCTTAAAATCCTACTGTGGCGAGTTTGATGAATTCATCAGCCGAACCAAACGAGTGGGTACACCAGAACAAGCCGAGATTACCGATAAATTTGGCCGGGTAAGTAAAAAACTCGCAGTCGGCTTTGATGGTTTCTGGAAACAAACCGCTGTCAGCTTCGACGCGCAAGGTCGTTTAGAAAAAGAATACCAGGCAGAAGCCGCGAAATCTGGCCTGCCGACCAGCAAATATACCAGTTACGGTTACGACAGCTATGGCCGACTGGTGAAAACCACTCATGCAGACGCCAGTACTGTTGAGGTGAAATACCTGGGTTTAACCACCAGCACCAAAGATGAAGAGGGCTATTGGCGTGATGAAGTCACAGATGCGCTTGGCCGCACAGTATTCACTTCCGACCCTTATTCTGGCACCAAGCCAGCCGTTTTGGGAGGAGTGAAGCAATCTTACGATGCCTTTGGTAATAACGTCCGCACTGAGGTGTTAGCCTTAGTTGACAGCGGTAGTCAGCTGGCTGTTGGCAATAATGGCGTGAATACTGCGATAAAAGTTACAGAAACCGCATCCTTTGACCGCTACGGACGCCGTTTAAGCTCCAGCAGCCCGAGTAAAGGGACCTGGTATTACGGCTATAACGGGTTTGGTGAGTTAGTCAGCCAACAAAATGGTCGTGGCGAATTAGTTAACAATAGCTATGACCGCTTGGGACGGTTGCTTGAAACCAATTCGAATGACGGCAAAGTTTGTTACACCTACGGTACTGAAGTGGCAAAACGCAATATCGGCAAATTAACCGAAGTGCGTCGTTTCGCTAAAGATACAGCATGCAATAGTTCCGCTACACCTGATTATCGCGAGTCATATCTATTTGATCTCCTGGGTCGTCCTGCGGCCACTGAATCATTACAAAATGCAAAGTTGTTTCAGCAAATGGCCTTTTACGATGATTATGGCCGGATGTATCAGCAATTGTTGCCGGGTGGGGTAACGGTGCAACAGGTATTTAACTCAGCAGGGTTTCAATACCAAACACAAGCTAATGGTACCGTCATTTCAGAAATTAAAGAAATGGACGCTGCAGGGCGCGTCGTCAGGGCAAGTTTTGTGGGGGGCAGTAGCCGTAGCGTGAAATATACCCCCGAGCGCGGTTTTATTGAAAATATCACGGTACAGGGTTCAGGAAGCCAGACTCTTTATACCGTAGACTATGGCTATACCTTGCGTGGTGACACTAAGTCACGACAATCAAACTACTTTAATAGTGGTAGCAGTTCTCTAATCAACGAAACCTACACTTATAGTACTGATGGGCATTTCCGCCTGGAAAAACGTGATGTTGCAGTAACCTCACCCGCGGCGCTGGGGAATCTGGTGACATCAATGAGCCAAAACTTTAGTTATGACTCAT
>CAMLSF010000283.1 GCA_946482615.1 uncultured Chromatiaceae bacterium
CTGAACAGATCATCAATAGTTGTGGGTTTGTTTGATAATTTCTGACTGCTTATAGTGCACTCACTGCCTACGAGTTAGCCTTGTGACCTAAGTTGCTCATCGCGTGTAGGGTAGATTTTTTAACAAGCAACGCAGTCCACAACAGTAGACGCGAAAGCTAAACCCAACAGAATCAGGAGTTACAAATGAACAGATTTACCAACAAAACAGTGTTAGTGACAGGTGGCAACAGCGGTATTGGTTTAGCGACAGCCATTCAATATGCAGAGGAAGGGGCTCGTGTTGTGATCACAGGCCGTGACCTGGCAACGCTGGAACAGGCGAAAAGCCTGATAGGTGCAGACACTATTGCCTTACAGAACGATCAGGGCGATATCAAAGCTGCTGCTGAATTGGCCCGCACTTTAACTGAGCTGGGTATTAAACTGGACGCCATTTTCCTAAATGCCGGTATTGCCAAGTTTGCGCCGTTTTCGGATATAGACGAAAGCTTGTGGGACCAAACTTTTAACGTCAATGTCAAAGGTGCGTTTTTTACTATACAGGCGCTGACGCCGCTGCTGAATCCTGGTGCCGCCATTGTATTAAACGGCTCTATTAATGCCCATATCGGCATGCCTTCTTCTTCTGTCTATGCAGCCAGTAAAGCAGCGCTTATTTCCTTTGCTAAAACCTTGTCGGCAGAACTATTGCCACTGGGTGTGCGGGTGAATGTAGTCAGCCCTGGTCCTGTCAGCACGCCACTGTATGGCCGTTTGGGCATGGAAACTGCCCAACTGGACCAGATGGCGAAGGCTATTCAGGCGCAAATTCCGCTGAACCGTTTTGGTACTTCCGACGAGCTGGCGAAAACAGTGCTGTTTATGTCGTCGTCAGACTCGGCCTTTATTGTTGGCACAGAGCTGATTGCTGATGGTGGCATGAGCCAGTTGTAAAATTCCGGGGCCTGCACCATCAGGCCCTTTTATTTTCTTCCGCTATTTTCCTTTTTTTTCTATTTTCCTTTGTGGTCCCATGGCGCAGTTCCGGCAAAAGCTTCCACCAAAAAGTCGATCATCATCCTTACTTTGACACTCAAATGCCGTCGGCTTGGGTACATGGCCAGCACATCGATGTCGGGTAATTTGTAGTCTGGCAGCAACGGCACCAAAGCACCGGAGGCTAAGTCCGGGCCTATCAGAAAGGTTGGCTGCCAGATAATACCCGAACCACAAAGTGCCATGGCTCTGGCTGTGTCACCATTGTTGGTGTGTACTTTGCCTTTGACTTTTACCTGATGGGTTTTGCCGTTATTGTCGGTAAAACTCCACTCGTCGCCCGAATAGGTGTAAATGATGCATTCGTGTTCTTTTAAATCGTCCGGTGTTTGCGGTGTACCGTGACGCTGCAGATAAGCAGGGGATGCACATAACACGTTATGCGAGCTGGCCAGCTTACGGGCTGCATGATGGACCGACCCTGCCCGTGAAATACGGATCACCAAGTCGTAGCCTTCTTCCACTATGTCTACTACCCGATCAATCAACGAAATATCCAGTTCCAGTTGTGGGTAACGACGGTTAAATTCAGGCCATAAAGGCGCCAGATGCAAAATACCAAAACTTAAAGGCGCATTAATTCTCAGCCTGCCCCTTGGTTGCATGGCGGCGGAAGACACCAGAGCTTCTGTTTCCGCCACATCGGCCAAAATTGACTTACAGCGTTCAAACAAGGCTTCGCCACTTTCGGTCAGCGATAACTTACGGGAGCTGCGGTTCAGTAGTCTGCAGCCTAAATAGGCTTCAAGATCATTGACATAGCGGGTTACGTTGGCCGGTGAGGTATCCAGCAAATCGGCTGCTTTATTAAAGCTGCCTTTGTTTACCACAGTCATAAAAATTTCGTAGGCTCGTAGTCTGTCCATTGGTATGCCTTCTGTTGCTAAAACCATTCATAAAAAATGAATAATACCTTTATATTCGCTGTATTCATCTACTAAAAGCTATTCAATATAGTAGGTCTCAAGCAGGTCAGGTGATCTGGTTTAACTTAAATTGAGGCACAGATGATGAAAAAATTAACAGATAAAGTCGCGATAGTGACAGGTGCAAGTTCAGGCATCGGCCGTGCAACAGCCTTGTTGTTTGCCCGTGAAGGAGCAAAAGTGGTAGTAGGGGCGCGCCGTGAAAGCGAACTGGCAAGCTTAGTGGCAGAAATTACAGCAGAAGGCGGCGAAGCTGTTGCGCTCTCTGGTGATGTGGTGTCTGAAGATTACGCCAAAGCTTTAGTGGCTTTAGCTGTCAGTCAGTACGGCCGTTTGGATATTGCTTATAACAACGCCGGCACTTTGGGCGAGATGGGTGCCAGCACTGAAGTTTCGGCTTTGGGTTTTACGCAAACTCTGGAAACCAACCTGACCAGTGCTTTTTTAGGTGCTAAACATCAGGTGCCTGAAATGATTAAACAAGGTGGCGGTTCCATCATTTTTACTTCTACTTTTGTTGGTTATAGCTTTGCATTTCCGGGTGTTGCAGCCTACGCCGCCAGTAAAGCAGGCTTGATTGGTTTAACTCAGGCGTTAGCCTCTGAGTTTGGTCCACAGAATGTGCGGGTGAATGCAGTATTGCCAGGTGCTGTGGATACGCCCATGTACAGAGGCATGAATGACAGTGCTGAATCTCAGGCTTTTATTACTCAGTTGCATGCGTTAAAACGGGTCGCAACACCTGAAGAGTTAGCCCGCTCAGTGCTTTATCTGGCATCGGACGATTCCTCTTTTGTCACAGGCACAGCTTCATTAGTAGATGGTGGCGCATCCATTACCAGAACCTGAGGGGGGAGTTTTAGCGACTCAAAGGAGGTAAGCCTCCTTTGTTTTTTAAATGTCCTGCTTGTTTATATGTACTTGCAAAGACATCCTGGTGGATTGAGATCAGCTAAGATGATTTTAAATAAGGTAAAGCTCTGCCTGCTGGTTGAGCGATGGTACGAAAACCGCTAGACTCATTAGGTAAAACGCAGGGGATCCAGATGACTGACAAGCAACAGCTGCAAAAACGATTTGAGGCGACGAAAGTTGCTAATTTCAAAGAAAGTCTTCGTTTAGAGGGGTTAAAACCCACTAGCGACAAAACATCTCTTCATCCAAAAGTTGTTGCCAAACTCAAAGAGTTGCAAGGTTTAAGTGACTGATAAATATGGGGTCGGCCAAGATCCTTATTGTTACAAGAATACCTCCGTACTTATTAACCTGCTTGAGCTTAAATCTGATTTGGAGCTGGAAGCGGCAGAGGTTGAGCTAACATCCTACAGATTAAAAACATTCCAGCCTGATTTTGAAAACCTGACATTTG
>CAMLSF010000284.1 GCA_946482615.1 uncultured Chromatiaceae bacterium
TAATCGCCGTATTTGAAATTCGGCAACAGTCTCACTGTACCTATTTAGAAAGGATTGGCAAAGGGGTAATTTTGATAAATGTTTTTCAGCGGTCGATGCTCGCGTGAGCTGCTTTAAAAACCAATTTCGGCTCTGCCTTGGCGTTTTAAGCTCCAAATCCCTTAACGCCAACACACGGTACAACTGACGTAAATAACGCCTATCTCTGGCATGCCAATTCGTATTACTGTGATTAGTTCTCTTTAAATGCCAGCCCTTGTTAGTCTCCAGTAACCAGGTTCGGTCATGTCGATACAATCTGGCATACAAGGCTTTGTCATACAGAACTCTAGCCTGCTTTACACTCAGACCAGATTGCAGCAACTGAAGCCAACGATCACGGTCAGCCTGATTAATTGGCCCTTCCGGTACCACTTTCTGTGAGCGGCTGGCTGATTCAGGGAATGAGTGTACGCAAGCCAGTACTTGAGATATTGAGAGTTGAGGTTTCAGTACCTGCCAAACCAGTAAATGCTGCAGATAACTAAAAGACTTCCGGTGTTTGCGAAACATGGCTAATAACCAAGAACTTGGGCCGACCGGCACCAGGTTCAGTGGTACTAAAAATGAATTTTCCCAGTAGCTTCTGAACTTGCTGTGAAGCTCTGTACCTGACACCTGCATGCCATTTTGCATACCGGCTTCAGCAGCCAGTTCTCGATAGAACAACGTCCATTGGTGATATGTAGGGCTCTGGTTTTCGGTTATGGTCAACAACTCCATAATACTGGAAGAAAGTTGTACCAGCTTAGAACTATGATTTGTGGCTACAGCGAAGTCTTCACAATACTGAGGGCATGCTGCCAAATATTCGTGCCTGTGGATAGATCTCAGCGGCAGCTTAGAGTCACAAAGCTCGCAGCCGTGGATATGGCACACCTGATAACCGGGCACCAACCAGCGCCGTAACCAGGCAAACTCACCATACTCTTGCTGCAGCTCATTCATACACAAAGGACAATATCGGAAAAACCCTGGTAACTTTACCGTACCAGCGCTCATACCTATCTCCACATACACAGCAGAACCGTCACTATTGACCAGCAAGTCAGTCAGGTGTTGCTTACGGCTTTCGGGAATAAAAGGGGCATACAGCGGGAACAGGGTTCTTTGGTAGATAAGTTGTTTAGCGTTCAGTTGCTGCACATGCTGGAGACTGTTACACAACAACTGCAGTTGAGCCGGTAAATCTGGTACAGCAATGACTGTGCGTTTTTGGTAGAGCAGATCCAGCAAATGCTTAGGGCTATCTATCCCCATATGAACCTTACATCTGGCGAGCATGCTGTACAACAGCTCGTCCGGATAAGGCTTGGGGAAATAAGCCAGCATAGCTAGCCAGTCCTGTCCCTGACTGATTTCAGGTCGTAAATCAGCCCCTGCTCTTTGAATAGCTGATATACATTGTTTTTATCACTACTGGCATACACATAACGTAAATCATTGGTTGGTAATTCCAGCCATTGAGTTCTTTTTATCCGGTTGATTTTTGGTGGTTCTTTACTGACATCTGCGGTGTATTCAGTGACTTTATGCACCAAAGCGGCCACTGACAGCTCAGGATGCTGCCGAACAATCCGATCAACAAGCGGAATAGTAATATCCTCAGGGATGTCCATTTGCAACAACAGCGCAAGCAGCTTCTTGCTCTTATCAGTAGATACTTCTGAGCGAATATTTTCAGGAACTGTCTTTTCCAGTGACGACGTCATGGAGAACATCCGTGCTTCAATATCCGGCATCAGCAGATCATCATACTGCTCTATTGAGCTCGGATCATTGCTGCGAAGCGCGGCTAACATGGGATGAACAGGTTTAAACTCGTCGTCATATACCTGCTTCAACAACTGAGCAGTGATACGTTCTATACCAGTCACAATAGCTCTGACCTGGGCCAACACATAAAGCTTAACTACTATGTCCATGACGCCTTGTGTGAGGTCGTACATTACATTGCCGAGTTCATCAGTGAATGGCTCGGCCTTGCGCAACCACTGGTATTCCCAGAGTTGCTTTAGGAGCAACTGCCACTGCTTGTCTTTGGGTAACCTGTCCCAAAGCAAACTGCCAAACCCTGAAATACGCCGCGCAGCGCGAAAAGTTCGCTGGAAAAACTTACGAGCTCGATGAGTGCCAATCTGGATCACCGGCACACCAATAGTGTTCACCAGGGATACAAAGAAGTTATGCATCTTCTCTGCACCACCCGACCTGGCTTCATTAAGGTTTTGCACCTCATCTATCACCAAAACCCCTAGTGCATGCAGATTTGCGATTTGGCACATGCTGGCCATCAGCCGCTTGGTACCCAGTTTTTTCCGCCCGTGAGAAATACTGTATTGAGTATGCAAAACCCGGTCGACCTCGTTAAAAAAGCTCAGACAGAGTTCATCCAGATCAGCGTCCCCTGGACATTCCACTTTCAGATAGGTCAGTTGAGTTATGTTGTATTCGGGATGGAATATGGCTTGCTTATAGACCGAAAAAATTCGATTGATGGTTTCGGACTTACCGCATCCTGAGCAACCAAATAATGACAAGCTATTTGCACTGGAACGAACCTGGTCAAACACATAAGCATCCAGGTCTTCGTCCTGAACCCGTTTGTATCCATTTTGCAGGTGAAGGTGATAAGCACCTTGCGCAGGATTTCTACTGAGATAGCCCTGGCGCAATATCAGCGATATTTTTTGTTCGAGCTCCAGATGGTGATTCAACGGCTGAAAAAAATGATTCAGTAATCGGGCTATGGTATGAACTCTGAGCCGTCCATCCAGATTTCGCTCTGCAGCATCAAACAAAGGTTTAAGCCGCAGTTTTTCGACTACTTGTTTGACATCATATATTGGCGGCAAAGCAGAAATAAGAGGGTTATCTCGATACTCTGGCAAGCCAGGGTCTATATATTCAGCATGAGGGATGCGGCCTTGCACTGGGTTATTCATTGCCTGTGTCTTCCCCAAAAATCAAATCCGTCATGTCTGGGAAGCGGCAATCTTCATTAGCATTGCTACGAATAGGCACCACTTGTGCTGGTGTACTGGTTTCAGTTCGTTCCGGTCTGAACGCTGTCACCTGTCGCTCTACTGATTTTTCTAACTGCTTGTTTTGCCTGATATGCTGCCCCAGTTTTTTAACTCCTGGCCGCTTAATTTCAGTCCGTTTTTCATCGGCTTCAGCCACAATATTTTCAATCTGCTGAATCAACTTCCCTTTAGCTACTGCAGTACTCATCCGCACCTTGG
>CAMLSF010000285.1 GCA_946482615.1 uncultured Chromatiaceae bacterium
AGTCTGGAGTTACCTGCAGCAACACCCTGAGTTTGAAATTGATTTATCCATCGATAAAAAACTACAAATCACAGTGGCTCCTCATGGTTTTTTGCGCAGGAGATAGGCTCATGTTTAACTAAAGTGAGCCGATATAAAAGCGAATATATTGAACTGGAAGCAGAACTTTTATGACTCTATTGCACCACCTGACTCTGGTAGTTCCTACCTATAAAAGGCCTGCTTATGCGTTAAGAACCATGAGATTTTGGTCTGAGCATGCCGTGCAGATGATAGTGCTGGATGGCAGTCCAGAAGCTATATCTGATGCGCTGCTGCAAGGATTAGCTCCTAACATCCGGTATATCCACAGCCCCGTTTCTATCCAGGACCGGCTGGCCCAAGCTTGCGAGCTGCTTACTACACCTTATGCAGCATTACTCTGTGATGATGAGTTTTTTGCGGCCAGTGGTTTAGAACTCATCATTGCTGAATTGGATGTTCATAAAGAATTGCAATGTTGTAACGGCAATTGTGTCAGTTTTAACTGGCGCGTTGAGGAGCAATGGATCAGCACAAGACTCCAGTATCCGGAACAAATTATGCTTCATTATGATCAGCCGTTCGCAAGTGAGAGAATATCGTCACATTTTCGTCATTATACCCCTGCATCAGTTTATGCCGTACACAGAACAGAGGGCTTTCGACTGGCCATGCAAGCTGCTGCTCACCCAAACAGTTGCATTTATAGCTCTGAAATAGCTTTTGAATTTGTGTCGGCCTTACTTGGTGGTATGAAAACATTAAATTGCTGTTATTGGCTGCGGAGTATGGAGAATGAACCTGTAAAGGCTAAAGGTTCAGACAGAAGTTTACGTTTTCACCAGTGGTTGGTGTTGCCTGAGTATCAACATGAAGTGCGCAGCTGGTTTTTATACATCAGCGAATTAATGGCGAATCAAAATCAGGATGTTAAAACGGTGATGGAGTTACTGCAGTTGGCCTGTGAACAGTACCTGAGTTTTGTCGAGGAATATTTTGCGGCTACCCACAGACCAGATCGTGGTCAGCCTGGGACTTGGGCGGAAACTGCAGCCTTTATTGAGTCCAAAGGTGTCTCTGTATTAGCTGAGTTCGATAGTATTTTGCAGTTAGTGAAAAGTTTTCATCTGAACAATGGCGTTACTGGAGTCCAGAATGAAAAGGGTTTACTCCGATGAAAACAGTACTCACCTACGGCACTTTTGACCTGTTTCACATTGGTCATCTGAATTTACTAAAGAGGGCGCGGGAGTTGGGGGACAAGCTGATTGTGGCTGTGTCTACCGATGAGTTTAATGTCACCAAAGGCAAAACTACGCTAATGCCTTTTGAGCACAGGGTAGAGCTGGTGCGTTCGGTGCGTTTTGTTGATGAGGTGATAGCCGAGTCAAACTGGGAGCAAAAAATCAGTGACGTGCAACAGCACAAGGTTGATGTGTTTGTGATGGGTTCAGACTGGCAGGGTAAGTTTGACTTCTTAAAGCCCTATTGCGAGGTAGTGTATTTGCCCCGTACCGACAATGTCTCCTCTACTGAGCTGAAAAAAGCTATTCAGGTCTTTATGCAGCTGAAACGGGATTTTCTGGATTGATGCAGCGTGAAGCCAAAGACTGGCAGGGACAGCGTCTTTATATAGCTCCTGATAATCCGGCAGGCCGGCACCTTGCGCTGGAGCTTAAGCAGCAAGGCGCTATTGTGCTTGGTATGGTGGATAACTTAAAGCAGGGGGTTGATGTCTGTAATCAGGCCTCGCAAAGTAAACCTCATGATGCGGTGCTGATAGCTGTCAGTGATTTTCAGCAAAAAATAGCGGAAGGTATGCTGGTTAATGGTTTTGTCGCCAAAAAAATCTGGTGTTGCCAAAGCCTGAACCCTTTGCAGTTTCAGCCTTACAAAGCAAGTTCGTCACTTCACAAGCTCAAAACCTTGCTAAAGCAGACTGTTGCCTCGCTGCTGGATCTATTGCCGAAAACAAAAATTGTGTATTACGCCGAAAAATACGTCGACAGTAATGTGCTGGTGGCTTTTGCTGCACATCACTGTCAGCAAAAGGACGTATATCTGCTGGTAAAAGATGCTCAAAGGTGTTTTCATCCGGCGCAAATCGACCGGCCATGGCAGGTTCGTTATCTGCTGCAAAGAGCCAAAGTGCTGGTGCTGGATCATGAATCTACCGATCCCGTGTTTAACCAGATCCGCACTCAGGCCAAAGTAGTGCAGCTATGGCATGGCTTGCCTTTTAAGCACTTAGCGGGCAATAAACATTTTCCCCATATTCTGGATGAAGCTTTTGTCTCCAGCTCGAGCTGGTTTAATCAGCAGATTTTTCCCGGCATGTTTAAAGCCCGGTATTACCTGGATTTTGGCTATCCACGCAATGATGCTTTGCTGCAAACTCCTGCCGAGCGTTGCTGGTTTAACGCTTTACCGCTTGAGCAATTACAGCAGCTGCGATCGGGCAAAAAATTGATTCTGTTTATGCCAACCTACCGTGATAACGGCCAGAATGATCACCCTATTGATTGGGTAAAGTTGCAGCAATTTCTGCTTGAGCACAATGCGGTGTTTGTGATGAAAACTCATCCTTTTCTGGCGCCTTTTGATGAACTGCGCCAGCAAGAGGGCTGTGATCGGATTTTCCATTATCCGGGCCGTTTTAATGTCTATCCCTGGCTGGCGGATGCGGATTTGCTGATCACCGATTATTCCTCAGTCGCTTTTGACTTTTTGCTTTGCAATAAGCCGGTGCTGCATTTTATCTATGACATAGAGCAGTACGCTCAAGTGCGTGGCCAGTTTGCTATCGGCAAAGAGGACTTTATCGCAGGCAGCACGGCGGACAATTTCGACCAGTTGCTGGAGCAAATGGCACTGGATTTAGTATCCGACCGTTTTGCAGCTAAGCGTCAGGCGTTGCAGCAAAAATTCAGTATGGTGAATCTTGAGTGTTGCCCTGTGCTTATTCAGTATTTACAACAGTTGCAGCAGCCTTAAAAAGCACACACCACCTTACGGCTAAACTGCTCTATTAAATTCACCCCATCCCAATCCGGGCTAAAGCTTAAGGCTTGTCCAACCGGCATCACTCGATCAATACCTGTATGTGCAGTCATCAGCCAGTTTTTTAGCAAGCTTGGCTCCACACCCCAAACCGTTAAAGTTTGATGGGCCTGCGTCAGCATAGGGTTTAACTGCGTAAGATCTGAAAGTTGTAGTTCGAGAAATAAACCACAACCCTGATGCTGGTTGATAAACACA
>CAMLSF010000286.1 GCA_946482615.1 uncultured Chromatiaceae bacterium
TCAGTTAATTAAAGTCAGAGTAAAATTAAAGCCGCTGGCTTAATTTTACTCTGACACGAATTCGTTATTTCTTTTGCAGTAAGGCTTTATCTAAGGCCAGAAATACCACAGGAGTAGTTAATAATGTCAGTATTTGGCTAAAGGCCAGCCCCCCCACCACAGCCACACCTAAAGGCACCCGTAATTCTGCACCAGTACCAAAACCCATCATTAAAGGTACAGCCCCTAAAATAGCGGCTAAAGTCGTCATCATAATGGGACGGAAACGGACTAAGCAGGCCTGATGGATCGCATCCTTCGCTGACAGCCCCTGTTCACGCTGGGCTTGCAATGCAAAGTCGACCATCAGAATACCGTTTTTCTTCACTATGCCTATCAGCAGAATAATGCCGATCAGCGCCATAATGGAGAAATCCAGTTGCCAGGCCCAGAGCAACAAGATGGCGCCTATAGCAGCCGAAGGCAAAGTAGACAAAATGGTCAGAGGGTGAACAAAACTCTCGTACAACACGCCTAAAATGATATAAACCGCCAATAAAGCCGTAAATATCAGCAAAGGTTGTGTTGCCAGAGAATCCTGAAATGCCTGCGCAGCACCCTGAAATGCGCCAGACACTGAAGCGGGCATTTGTAATTCAGCCCGTGCTTGTTCCAGAGCCTGAACTGCATCGCCCAAAGCCACACCAGCAGCCAGGTTAAAGGACAAATTCGCCGCGGGTTGCATACCGTTGTGTGCAATCACCACAGGACCACTGGTCGCAGGTAACACTTTAGCAAAAGCCAATAAAGGCACCATTTCCCCTGTAGTGGGTGAACGTAAGTGGAAATAGTTTAAGCTTTCAGCCGTACCACGCTGCTCTGGGTCCAACTCCAGTATCACATTGTATTGATTGGTTTCTGTCTGGTATTCGTTGATTTGACGCTGACCAAAAGCATCATACAGGGCCTGATCCAAATCAGCAGCGGCAAAACCTAAACGGGCCGCTTCCTGTCGGTCCAGTTCCAGCCTGATAATATTCGCATCCCACTGCAGGTCGTTGGATAAATCAGTAAAGATAGGGTTTTGCCGCAGTTTTGCTGTTAAGGCCTGAGTCCAGGTGGCCAATT
Organism: uncultured Chromatiaceae bacterium; assembly: GCA_946482615.1. Next base: position 1,108 of record CAMLSF010000286.1, read on the forward strand.
CGTCGCTGCTTAAGGCTTTGAGCACATAACTGTATTGAGCTCTGCCCGGCCCAGCACCTAAGTTAATATCCTGAGCGGCCCGTAAAAATACCTGTAAGCCAGGAATTTGCGCAAACTGTGGCCGTAAACGGTCGATAATTTCACTGGCGCTGGCCTCCCTGTCATCAGGGTCGCTTAACACCACCCAAACCCGGCCAGATCCGGTAGAACTGTTGCCTCCCACTGCATGGTTAAAGCCAGTGATATCAGGATCATTCTTTAAAATCTGTTCCAGCTGCTTATGTTTAGCCACCATATCTTCATAAGAAATATCAGAAGCTGCCTGCGTAATACCTATCACAAAACCCGTGTCCTGCAGTGGGAAAAAGCCTTTGGGGATCGCCATAAAACTGGCGACACTGCCGGCCACAGTCAGAAAAAACACCCCAAGCATAGTCTTCTGATGATCCAAAGCCCAGCTCAAAACTTTGTCATAACTTTTTACCAGCCGGTCAAAAAAGCCCGGATGATTTGGGTCATGAGCCGGCGCTTTATCCATAAAAAGCGATGCCAATGTAGGTGCCAGGGTTAAACACACCACCACTGAAATCAAAATGGCGGCTGTGGCTGTTAACGAAAACTCTAAAAACAGCTTACCGATAATGCCGCCCATAAAGAGCAGCGGAATAAAAGCCGCCACTAAAGACACACTGATAGACACCACGGTAAAACCAATTTCCTGCGCTCCTTTGAGCGCAGCCATTCTTTTGCTTTCACCCGCTTCTAAATGCCTGTGTATGTTTTCAATCACCACTATGGCGTCGTCGACAATAAAACCAACAGCTATCACAATAGCCACTAAGGTCAGATTGTTCAGGCTAAAGCCTGCCAGATACATAAAAGCACAGGTACCAATCAAGGACACACCAAGCACAGCAGACACTATCAGGGTGGCCGACCACTGGCGTAAAAAGGCCGCCATCACTGCGATCACCAACACTACAGCTATAGCTAAAGTCAGTTCCACTTCGGCCAACGAAGAGCGGATAGTCCGGGTTCTGTCGTTAAAGACTTCAACTTTGACGTCTGCAGGTAAAGCGGCGGTCAATTGAGGTAAAGCAGCTCTGATCCTGTCCGCTGTGGCCACTATATTGGCGCCAGGCTGGCGGCGGATAATCAAAGCCACACCAGATTCGCCGTTAGGCCAAATTTGTACAAAGTCGTTTTCCGCCCCCAGTTTCACTGTAGCGACATCACGCAAATACACTGGAGCGCCGTTGTTGTAACTGACAATCAGGTTGGCATATTCATCGGCAGAAAAAATCTGATCATTCACAGAGAGAGTGGATACTCTGTTATCCCCAAACAAAGCCCCTTTAGGCAAGTTGACACTGGCGCGTTGCACTGCAGCGCGAATATCGGCCAGCGTAATACCCGCAGCAGCTAAAACTTCGGGTTTGGCCTGAATACGGATGGCAGGTTTTTGCTGACCACCAATAAAAACTTCCCCTACACCGTTAATCTGACTCATTTGACGAGCCAGCACTGTTTCAGCCAAATCACTGATTTGTGTCCGGGACAAGGTTTCGGAGGTGACCCCAATAATTAAAATAGGGCTATCGGCCGGGTTGACCTTACGCCAGGTCGGTAAGTTCGGCATATCAGGCAAACGGCCTGCCGCCTGATTCAGCGCAGCCTGCACTTCCTGAGCCGCACTGTCGATATCTTTTTCCAGCACAAATTGCAGGGTAATTTCAACAGAACCCAAAGCGCTGCTTGAGGTCATTTCGGTAATACCAGGCACCGAACTTAAGGCCACTTCCAAAGGGGTGGCCACAGCAGAGGCCATAGTTTCAGCGCTGGCGCCCGGTAAACGGGCATTCACCTGAATAGTAGGAAAATCCGCTTCGGGTAATGGGGCAACAGATAAACGCGGAAAAGCCAACACCCCCAACAACACCAAAGCAAAGGTCAGTAACACTGTGCCTATAGGGTGATCCATACACCAGGCAAATACACTGCGGCTTTTCATTGTTATTGCTCCGCAGCTGCAGTTTGAGGTGTTTCAGTCAGGATTTTCAGTTCAGCACCTTTGCGCAGCCGACTCTGGCCATCCACAACAACCTGCTGACCAGCTGTGAGCCCTGTCACCAC
>CAMLSF010000287.1 GCA_946482615.1 uncultured Chromatiaceae bacterium
GGAGTCGACATTATCCAGTTTGATGAGCCCGCCTTTAATGTGTTTTTTGACGAAGTAAACGACTGGGGTATTGCCGCTTTAGAACAAGCCGCCGAAGGCCTGAAACAGCTTAAGTGCGAAACCGCTGTGCATATTTGTTATGGCTATGGCATTAAAGCCAATACCGACTGGAAACAAACTTTGGGCAACGAGTGGCGTCAGTACGAAGCCGTATTTCCTAAGCTGCAGCAATCCAGCATCGACATCATTTCGCTGGAATGCCACAACTCGCGGGTGCCAATGGAATTGCTGGAACTTATTCGCGGTAAAAAAGTAATGGTCGGCGCTATAGATGTCGCCAACCACAATATTGAAACGCCGGAACAAGTGGCTGCCACGCTGCGCAAAGCCCTGCAGTTTGTCGACGCTCACCACCTCTACCCTTGCACCAACTGCGGCATGGCGCCCTTACCGCGCCATGTGGCACGAGGCAAACTCAATGCCTTAGCCGCAGGGGCAGAGATAGTGCGCAAAGAGCTGGCGGCCAATACCAGTCGCTGAACCCCACTCAAACAGCAAACTTTTGCTGTGGCGCCAGGCTTAGCCTGGCCCCTTCGCTGACCAACAAACTTAAGCTGCTTTTTTGTCCCGGGGTTTATACATCAGGTAATAGGCCGCTGGTATCACTAACATCGACAGTAACGGCGCCGAAATCATTCCACCCACCATAGGGGCCGCTATACGTTGCATCATCTCACTGCCGGTGCCTACTCCCAATAAAATAGGCAACAAACCCGCCAGTATCACCGCCACTGTCATGGCTTTGGGCCGCACCCGCAGCACCGCGCCTTCACGAATAGCCGCCAGCAGATCAGCTTCACTGCATTGCCCCTGCTCAGTCCGCGCCTGCCATGCCTGTTTCAGGTAAAGCAGCATGATCACCGCAAATTCGGCCGCTACACCGGCCAGAGCAATAAAGCCCACTACACTGGCCACTGACAAATGGTAGCCAAGCGCAAACAGCAGCCAAAAGCCGCCCACCAGTGCAAAAGGCAGAGTCGCCATCAGCAGCAAAGCCTCAGCAAAGTGCTGAAAGGTCAGGTACAGCAAGATAAAAATGATCAGCAGTGTAAAAGGCACCACCAGCTTGAGTTTGGCTGAAGCCCGTTCCAGATACTCGAATTGCCCCGACCAGGACACCGAATAACCCGCTGGTAATTGAACCTGCTCAGCAACAACTTGCTGCATCTGCCGCACCGCACTGCCCAAATCGCGCCCCCGCAGGTCGACATAAACAAAGCCGGCCAGACGGGCATTCTCACTACGCAGCATAGGCGGCCCGTCGGTGATACCAATATCCGCCACATCACTCAGCACCAGCCGTTGCCCTTTTGGTGTCACTATCGGCAAAATACGCAGCTGCGCCAACGAATCCCGCACCTCACGCGGGTAACGCAGATTGATTGGATAACGCTGCAGCCCTTCCACTGTTTCACCTATGTTCATCCCCCCTACTGCGCTGGCGACAATCAGCTGAATATCCGCAATACTGAGGCCAAAACGGGCAGCATCTGCACGCCGGATCTGCAGGTCGATATAACGTCCGCCAGTCAGACGTTCGGCAAAAGCGCTGCTGACGCCCGGGACCTGTTTCAACTTTTGCTCAATCTGTTGGGTCAGATCATTAATCACTTTAAGGTCGCTGCCCAACACCTTGACTCCAACCGGGCTCTTGATGCCGGTCGCAAGCATATCAATCCTGTTACGGATAGGCGGGATCCAGATATTGGTCAGGCCCGGCACCTGCACTGTTTTGTCCAGCTCGGCAATGATGCTATCGAGTGTCATCCCCTCGCGCCATTGGCTTTTTGGCTTGAACTGAATAGTGGTTTCAAACATCTCTAAAGGCGCCGGATCTGTGGCTGTGTTGGCCCTGCCCGCCTTGCCGTACACTGTGGCCACTTCCGGCACTGTTTTGATCAGACGATCGGTTTGCGCCAGCAACTGCGCCGCTTTACTGGCCGACAGGCCCGGCAAGGCTGTGGGCATATAAAGCACATCCCCTTCGTCCAGCGGTGGCATAAATTCGCTGCCCAGTTGCTGTAGTGGCCACAAGCTGGCGGCAAACACCGTAAAAGCCAGCACAATAGTGGTACGGGGAAAACGCAACACCCAATCCAATACAGGCCGGTACGCAGCGCTTAACCAACGATTCAGCGGATTTTTGTGCTCCGAAGGGATACGGCCGCGGATCAGGTAACCCATCAGCACAGGGATCAGCGTCACCGCCAAACCGGCACTGGCGGCCATCGCATAGGTTTTGGTAAAAGCCAGTGGCGAAAACAGCCGTCCTTCCTGCGCTTCCAGCGTAAAGACCGGCACAAAGGACAAAGTAATAATCAGCAGAGAAAAAAACAGTGCAGGCCCTACCTCTGACGCTGCATCAGCAATCACCCGCCATCTGCTCTCGCCCTGCAGCGTCTCACCCGGATGCGCCTGCTGCCATTTCTCCAGATGTTTATGGGCGTTTTCAATCATTACCACAGCAGCGTCCACCATGGCACCTATCGCAATGGCAATGCCACCCAGCGACATAATGTTGGCGTTAACGCCCTGCCAGCGCATCAGCATAAAGGCCGCCAGAATGCCTAAAGGCAACGAGATCACCGCCACCAAAGCCGAACGCAGATGAAATAAAAACAGCGCACAAACCACAGCCACCACAATAAACTCTTCCACCAGCTTGTAGCTCAGATGTGCAATGGCCCGTTTTATCAAAGCTGAGCGATCATAAGTCGGCACTATCTGCACCCCAGCCGGCAGACTCTGCTGCAAGGTCGCCAGTTTGGCTTTAACCGCCTCTATAGTGCTTAAGGCATTTTCGCCCGAACGCATCACAATCACGCCACCCACGGCTTCGCCCTCGCCATCCAGCTCCCCTATGCCCCGGCGCATCTCCGGCCCAATCTGCAGATGGGCCACATCGCCCAGCAGCACAGACACACCAGCCTCAGTGCTGGTCAGCACTATGGCGCGAAAGTCATCCAGTGTTTGCAGATAACCCGAAGCGCGGACCATAAACTCGGCTTCGCCCATCTCCAGTACAGAGCCGCCCGCTTCCTGATTGGCAGTGCGGATTGCCTCTATCAACTGCGCCACTGAAAGACCATAAGCCGCCAGTTTGTCCGGGTCCGGCACCACCTGATACTGCCGCACCATGCCACCTATGCTGGCCACTTCGGCCACACCTGGTAC
>CAMLSF010000288.1 GCA_946482615.1 uncultured Chromatiaceae bacterium
CCTGCACCTATCACTGCCACTTTTAAGCCAGTTTTGACCACGGCCGATAAATCCGGCCGCCAGCCCATTTCAAAAGCTTTGTCGTTAATGTACTTTTCAATAGAACCTATAGTGACTGCACCAAAACCTTCGTTTAAGGTACAGGCGCCTTCGCATAACCTGTCCTGCGGGCAAACCCGGCCGCACACTTCAGGTAAGCTATTGGTTTTATGCGACAATTCAGCCGCTTCAATAATCTTGCCTTCGTTTGCCAGCTTTAACCACTGCGGAATATAGTTATGCACAGGGCATTTCCATTCGCAGTATGGGTTGCCACAGTCCAGACAACGGTCAGCCTGACCAGAGGCCTGTGTGTCTGTCATAGGCTGATAAATTTCGACGAACTCAATGGTCCGCTCACGGTGTGACTTCTTTGGTGGGTCAACCCGCTTTACATCGATAAATTGATAAACATTCTGTGCCATTATTGCCCCCTTACATCGCCTGAACCCGCAGCTCATCGGAAGAGCGTGCGCGGTGACCAAGCAAGGTATTGACGTCACTTGTTTTGGGTTTAACCAGTTTGAACTTGCTTAAGTAGTTGTTGAAATCTGTCAGGATCCGGTGCGCTTTTTCGCTGCCGGTGGCCTCAACGTGTTGATGCAACAAGCTACGTAAGTGTTCCTGCAGAATTGGCGTGCTGACCTCCAGCGCCTCCACCAGTTCAGGGTTCACCCGCAGGCATAAGTCATCCTGTTCATCTAATAAATAAGCAAAACCACCTGTCATACCTGCGCCAAAGTTGACGCCTGTCTGACCTAATACCAGTACCACACCACCTGTCATATATTCACAGCAGTTATCGCCCGTGCCTTCTACCACCACTATGGCGCCTGAGTTACGCACGGCAAAACGCTCACCGGCACGGCCGGCAGCGTAGAAACGGCCGCCTGTAGCACCATACAAACAGGTGTTGCCTGCAATAGTGGCGTCGTCTTTGGCGTAGCTGACACCTTTAGGCGGGAATATAGCAATCTGGCCACCTGTCATGCCTTTACCTACATAGTCGTTGGCATCACCTTGCAGAGATAAATGCAAACCACCAGCGTTCCAGACGCCAAAACTCTGGCCTGCTGTGCCTATGCAGTTAATCACAATAGGGTCGGTCGCCATGCCCTGATTGCCATGATGACGGGCAATAAAACCGGACAAAGTAGCGCCCACTGAACGGTCGGTATTACGGATAGGTACTGTTAAGCGGCCACCTGTTTTATGTATAACCATCTCTTTACAACGTTTCACCAGTTCCTGGTTTAAAGCGCCGTCGTCGAATGGATCGTTGTTTTGTACGCAGAACAAAGGTTTATCTGATTTAACACCTGAGGCTAATAAAATCGGGCTCAGGTCTAACTTCAGTTGTTTTTGTGTCTGGCCTTCGCGCACTGATAACAAATCAGTACGGCCTATTAATTGCTCCAGTGAGGTTACACCCAGGTCAGCCATCAGCTCACGCACTTCATGGGATAAGAACTTAAAGTAGTTCATCACCATTTCTGGTAAGCCGTTAAAGTGATCGCGGCGTAAGGTCGCATCCTGAGTCGCAACACCAGTGGCGCAGTTATTCAGGTGACAAATCCTTAAGAATTTGCAGCCTAAAGCCACCATAGGGCCAGTACCAAAACCAAAGCTTTCAGCACCTAAAATAGCGGCTTTGACCACGTCTAAACCGGTTTTTAAACCGCCGTCGACCTGCAGACGGACCCGGTCACGTAAACCGTTTTCAACCAGCGCCTGATGCACTTCAGCTAAACCCAGCTCCCACGGAGAGCCAGCGTATTTAACCGACGTCAGCGGGCTTGCGCCTGTGCCACCGTCATAACCTGAGACGGTAATTAAATCGGCATAAGCCTTAGCTACACCTGTCGCAATAGTACCAACGCCTGGTTCTGATACTAATTTCACTGAGATCAGCGCTTCAGGATTGACTTGTTTTAAGTCAAAAATCAGCTGAGCCAAATCTTCAATGGAATAAATATCGTGATGTGGCGGCGGAGAAATCAGCGTCACACCAGGCACTGAATAACGCAGACGTGCAATTTCAGCTGTGACTTTTTCGCCAGGCAACTGACCACCTTCACCCGGCTTAGCACCCTGGGCGACTTTGATCTGAATCACTTCAGCGTTCACCAGATAATGTGGTGTCACACCAAAACGACCTGAGGCCACCTGTTTGATTTTGCTGTTTTTCTCAGTACCAAAACGGCGTGGATCTTCACCACCTTCACCTGAGTTAGAACGACCACCCAAGCGGTTCATCGCTATAGCCAAAGCTTCATGCGCTTCAGGGCTTAAGGCGCCAATAGACATAGCTGCACTGTCAAAACGCGGATACAGCGCTTCAACAGGCTGTACCTGCTCCAGCGCAACAGGACTGGCATTGGCTTTGTTTAAGCTGAATAAGTCGCGTAAATGTGCAACAGGCCGCTGATTCACGAAGTCTGAGTAGACTTTGTAATCGGCATATTTACCGCTGCGTACAGCTTTTTGCAGGCTTTGCACTACATCAGGGTTATAAGCGTGGTATTCGCCATCATGCACATATTTCAGCTGACCACCGTGATTCAGTGGTTTACGTTTTAACCAGGCACTGTTAGCGCGCTGCTGCACATCCTGCTGGAAGTCGGCAAAGTCGGCACCCTGAATACGGGAAGGTAAATCAGGGAAACACAGCTTCATCACGTTTTTATTGATACCCACAGCCTCAAACAGGTTGGAGCAGCGATAGCTGGCCACAGTGGATATACCCATTTTGGACATGATTTTGTACAGGCCTTTATTAATGCCTTTACGGTAGTTCAGCACGGCCTGACGGGCAGTTAAATTGATGCTGCCTTTTTCCACTAGCTGTTCAATAGTCTCGTACGCCAGGAATGGGTAAATACCTGTAGCGCCTAAACCGACCAGCACAGCAAAGTGATGTGGGTCACGTGTTGTTGCGGTTTCAATAATAATGTTAGAGTCGCAGCGCAGCTGGTTGTCGACTAAAGCGTGATGCACTGCACCCACGGCCATGGCGGCCGGAATAGGGATCAGGCCTTGTTCGATACGACGGTCTGTTAAAATCACTAAAACGACTTTTTCTTCACGCACCACACGCACAGCTTCAGCACAAACACGCCGTACTGCAGTTTCCAGATCTTCGTCGTTCGGGTCGAAGTTCAAAGAAATAATGTGGTG
>CAMLSF010000289.1 GCA_946482615.1 uncultured Chromatiaceae bacterium
TCGCGGATTTTAGCTTTTGGTTAAATAAAAAATGCCGGTATTACACCGGCATTTTATTTATCTTACGTCAGCTTGGATTAGAAGCTGTATTTAACGCCGATACGAGCTTCCCACAATGAAGGGTCGATACGACGGTTTTCAGCTGTTGGGCTGTTAAATTTATAAACGTACTGACCAGCACTGTTTATAGAGGCAGTAACAGCAGAAGTCTGATCACTACCCTCTTTCACTATGCCCCAATCGTCATTTAACAGGTTACCCACGTTTTCAAGTACGAAGTAGAAACTACCTTTATGTTCAGTTGAGAATCCTGCAAATTGCTGCTCAACACGAACGTCAAACTTGTTCCACCAACTACCGTCTAAATCGTTACGAGGCATAATTTGACCACGGTAACCACTTAATCCCTGCTCATCAATAAATGCATTAAAAGCAGCTTCATCCGCAGGAGTTGCGAATACAACTTTTGCATCATTCAGAGTTGGTACGTATAACAGCTGACGACTTGCATCATTGAAGCCTAAACCTGAACTTGAACGGTCAAAAGTATAACCGTAAGAATTACTCTTCACGGCCTGAGCAAACACGCTGAAACGAGTTTCGTAACCAGCAAAGAACTCATGGCTATAACCCACATTCAGAGTTACACGCTGTGGAATTTCATAGTTGGATGTGGCAACTTCCAGGTTCTGCGGATCTGATGTTGCAACAAAGTGATAGTTCGAAAACGCAACAGAGCTTCCCATTGGGCTAACATCTTTAGCATTGGTATAAGCATAACCTAAAGCAGCATCTATACCGTTATCGAAAGTCTTGGTCACACCCAGAGAATAAACAGCAGCTTTTGAATCAGAACCTTTTTTGTTCGTCAGCATAAAGTCGTTGTTCGAGCCTCGGGTTGAAGTATAAACAGGACGGCCATCCGGAGCAGTACCCGTTTGTTCCAGAGCCAAGTCAGTAATAATTGCTGAATCTTGTTTACGGCTATACAGGAAGTCTGCAGTGATCACATAATCACTTTCTGTAGTGTAAGTCAGACCTGTTGAATATTTCCATTCTGAAGGGATTTCAAAATCAGGATCTGTTACGTTAGTAGTTGAGTCCGCTGTACCTGAACCAACTAAATCATACAATTCCTTTGGAATATCGTAACCTGGACGTCCCTGACCTATTAATTCTACAGCGTCTGGACCCAACAGTTGCAGGTTTGATCTATTGATCTGGATGTTACGCACACCATCATTTGAGTAACTGTTAGATATCCATACGTTTGGATTACCACCAGAATACAGACCAACACCACCACGAATTTCTAACTGCTCAGTAGCAACCCAGTTGACGCCTAAACGTGGTTGTAACAGGCTCTTACCATCCAGATTTTGCTGGTTAGAGAAACCATAACGTTCTTCAAATTTCGCGTTATATGTTGGTACGTCGTTGCTGGTGTACCAGTCATAACGTAAACCTGCTGTAATAGTGATATCAGCATCTGAGAAACGGTATTTATCCTGTGCGTACAGAGTGTTGATATCGTACTCAAACTCACCCGCTGCATCATTTGGATTGTGCGAAGAAGCATTACCATAATAAGCACGGGCTAAACCTTGTCTGAAAGCATCGATGCCAGAAAATCTGTATTGACCAACAGAGTTTTGGACGAACAGGTTAAATACATCCAGATTTTCGTATTCATAGCCAAAGTACAATTCATGCTCATCCGCATAATAAGTACCAGCCAGTTTGAAGGACAAGTTATCGTAATTTAACTTATTGGACTGACGAGAATCATCCGGACCTAAATAAACAGTAGTTCCATTTACACCAAGGATCTGAACTTCACCAAAGCCACTGGCAGCATCAATAGATTCCTGACGGTTTTTCAGTGAAGAGTAACCCAGGCGAACTTCTGTAGAGAAGTCCTCGCTCCAATCTGAGTATAAAGAGCTGACATAAGCAGTTAATTCAGCACCACGTTCATAGAAATGGTTAGATAACGAAATACGATCTGAACCAGCGTCAGACTGGGCGATAGAGTAGCCATCATTGTAGTTGTATAAGAAGTTGGCACGGTGAACATCGTTAATGTTCCAGTCCATCTTGAATAAAATTTTCTTATCTTCAACAGGCATACTCGGAACTGTTGTACCCGGGTCGTAGTTGTATAAGGTTTTAGCTATATCAGTGATTTCATCTAACTGAGCCTGAGTGATACGACCGTTTGCTAAAGGTGCATAATCAAAAATCTCTGAACCTTCTAATTTTTCAACGGCCAGGTAAGCAAACAATTTGTCTTCAACTAAAGGGAAACCTACGTTAAAGCCATAACGCTTTTCGTTGTAAGAACCAAGGTCCTGTTTATCACCTTCCAGCTTATCGCCTTTCATTGAATCGTTGGTGTAGTCCATAAACAGACCACCTTCGACTTCGTTAGAGCCGGACTTGGTGACCGCATTGATGTTACAAGCCGTAAAACCACCGTATTTCACATCAAAAGGAGCCAGTTCCACAGCCACCTGATCGATAGCATCGAAAGAGAATGGGATACGCTCAGTTGGATAACCACTGCTATTTAAGCCGAAGTTATCATTCATACGAACACCATCAACAGTCAGGCTGTTTGCACGCGAGTTCCCGCCGGCACATTGCACAGACTCAGATGCTGTTTCATTGATGTAAATACGTGGATCGATACGAATGATATCTTTGATGTCACGGTTTACTGAAGGCGCAGTTTCCAGCGCATAAGCATCAAAGCGGGCTGCAGGACCAGTGTCACCGGTTAAAGCGGACAAACCAGCACCAGTCACCTGAATACGCTCAACGTTTGCTTCTTCCAGGCTACGTTGTAAATTGTAAGTTTCACCTAAAGTAAGAAAAACATCGTCAACGACTGTGTCTGTGTACACGTCTGAATCGATAGTTACACGGTAAGGACCGCCAACACGCAGACCTGACGCATTAAACAAACCGCTTTCATTTACAACGACCTGACGACTCGAACCTGAAGGTACGTGTAAAATAGTTACTTTAGTGCCTACTGCAGGCGAACCTTGTGGACTTTTGATAACACCACGAATACCTGAAGATGTGTCAGCAAAAGCTACATTGCTTACACCTAGAGCTAGGGTCACAGCAATAGCTAAATGTTTTAGTTTCATATTGTTTTTCACCTGGTAGTTGTAAATTTTTATGTTTCAGCCAAGCTGA
>CAMLSF010000290.1 GCA_946482615.1 uncultured Chromatiaceae bacterium
CAAAAGTCTGGCGAAATTTGGCCAGCTTGGGCGTGATCAAAAACTGGCAATAAGGCTGGCTGGTGTTCTGTAAATAATAGCCCTGATGATAATCCTCAGCCGGATAAAAGGTTGTGGCGGCAGTCACTTCTGTCACTATAGGCGCGTCAAATAAAGGCCCTGCAGCTTTAATCGACGCAATCGCCTGCTCACGTTGTGGTTCTGAGTGGTAAAACACTGCAGAGCGGTATTGTGTGCCTATATCGTTGCCCTGGCGGTTCAGCTGGGTAGGGTCATGTAAAAAAAACAGTACTTGCAGTAACTGCTCAAAACTCACTACAGCAGGATCAAATTCCAGCTGGACCACTTCGGCATGGCCGGTGGTGCCTGTGCAGACCTGACGGTAATCCGGGTTCAGTGTTTGACCACCCATATAACCACTGACAGCTTTTTTCACACCCTGCACCTGATTGAATGCAGATTCAATACACCAAAAACAGCCTGCGCCAAAGGTCGCCAATTCAGTCTGACTCATCAGGTTATTCTCCATCATTGATCTTACCCCTATGATACAGCGTAATTGATCTATCAGTTCAAAAGAAAAACAGCGATGAAAAAAATAGCAGTACTGGGCGCCGGGCTCAGTGGCGCAACCGCAGCCGCGACTTTAACGCAACAAGGTTATCAGGTGACAGTCTTTGACAAAGGCCGTGCTGCTGGTGGTCGCATGAGCAGTAAAAGAACAGAACAAGGTTATCTGGACATGGGGGCGCAGTATTTTACCGCCCGCAGTAGCCTGTTTCAGCAGCAGGTAAAGCATTGGCTGGACGCAGGAACGGTGCAGTTATGGCCTTGCAAAACTGCACTGCTGTCTGATGAATCACTGAAAGCATCAGAAGATACACAGGCGCGTTTTATTGGTATTCCTTCAATGCAAAGTCCGGTGGCCGCTTTACTGCATGGCATACCGCAGGTAAAGAGTTGCCGTATTCAACAGCTTGATTATCAGCAGCAAAGCTGGACTTTGTTCAATGACAAAGGGGAAAGTTACGCAGGCTTTGATGCGGTTCTGCTGACGTTGCCTCCTGTGCAGGCCCAGCAATTAATGGCTCAGAGCGCGTTGCCAGAACTTTTTGACAGCGCTGATGACGTACTGGAACCTTGCTGGGCTGTGGCAATGTACACTGAAGCTATGCCTGCCCAGGATGCGATTTTTTGTCAGCATCCCAAGTTAAGATTTATCAGCCACCAGCAGCACAAAACCGGTCGGAATCCCTGTTATATCCTGCATTTTAATGCCGCTTTTAGTGCTCTGCATCTTGATGAACCAGAAAGGTTCTGGTTCGCAGAAGCCATCGCCATTTTGCGGCAGGAGCTGCGTATACAGCAAGACATCACCCCGCTGGTGGCGCACCGCTGGCTCTATGCCAGCCAGAATGAGCAGATCACTGCACCCGGTTTAATTGCTCTTCCTTCTCTGAAGCTTTGGGCCTGTGGTGACTGGAGTTACGGCGGTCGGGTTGAAAACGCCTATCTGGCCGGATTAAATCTGGCGAATGCCATAATTGAACAGGATAAATTGCAGCAGGAGATTCCATGAGCGCAGTGCTTATTATTGGCGCCAGCAGTGCGATTGGCGCTGCGTTGGCAACACATTATCTGCAGCAAGACCGGACAGTGATCTGGTTATCCCGCACAGCCGCAGATTTTACTGATCCCAGGCTTGAGGTGATCAAAGCGCCTGATTGGGCTGAACCTACTGACTGGGCCTTGCATCAGAGTTTTTTCAACTCGGTGATCGAAGCTGCACAACAGCATCAGGTTGAGCTGATGTTTAACTGCATCGGCTGGTTGCATCTGGGGGGCGAACCTAAACTTTCGCCGGAAAAAAGCTTAAATCAAAGCTCTGGTGTCTTGCTGCGTAAAACCTTGTTGTTGAATCTGGAAGTTCCTGTGTTTTACCTGCAAGGTCTCTGGCCTTATCTCACCAAAACCCCAGGCATTCGTTATCTGCAACTAAGTGCCAAAGTGGGCAGCATCAGCGATAACCAGTCAGGTGGTTGGTATAGTTACCGCAGTGCCAAAGCGGCGCTGAATCAATGGATAAAAACCGCCAGCATAGAGCTGAAGCGCAGTAATAAAACTGCAGCTGTGGTGACTGTGCACCCCGGTACTACAGACTCCGCTTTATCTGCCCCTTTTCAGCGTAATTTGCCGGCAGGCCAGTTACAAACACCAGCTCAGACTGCAGAGCGTCTGGCGCAGGTCGCAGAGTTGCTTCAGGCAGAACACAGTGGCTTACTGTTGAACTGGGATGGCAAGATCTTGAGTTTTTAACTCTTGCTGTCAACGCAGGGCAAGGATAAGCTCAGGCAAACTGGCTTGAACAAGGAATAAAAATGGGACTTTTTAGTGGTTTATTAGGTAACGCAGGACAAATTGATTTGGCTGATATTGAAGCTGAGTTCAGCCAGATTTTATTGCCGGACGAGAAGCTGCAACAGGCCTATAAAGTGATTCGTGATCTGATTGTCTTTACCGACAGGCGTTTAATACTGGTGGACAAACAAGGCTTAACAGGCTCAAAAAAAGAGTTTATGTCCGTGCCTTACCGTTCCATAGTGCGTTTTAGTGCAGAAACTAAAGGCCATTTTGATTTGGAATCTGACTTGCATATCTGGCTGAGTAGCACAGACAGCCCCATCACTAAAACTTTTAATAAAGACGGCTCAATTTTGGATGTACAAAAAGCTCTGGCTTTGTATTGCTGCCGTTAGTGGTTTATTCCTCCGGGCCGGGCATGTTCGCCTGGCCTGTTTTCTCTTCGTTTAATACTTCCGTATAAGAGCTTTACCCAAAGAGACAATAGGCGCTCTGTCAACTTTGCTTAATACTCAGATGGTAAGTTTAACTGCACAGTGAAAGGCGCGATCTGCGACTGATCAATGCTGACTTATTGACTTTATTACCCAAAGCCTGAACCTAACGGTCAGAAGTTACTTTGACTTTGTTCTACCCATGCCGGTCCTTGTGCGTTTTATCGCGAGCACTGCGGTCTGATCGGTCACTGAAATCAAAGGAGACCATGATGAAAATTAAACGTAGTGCTTCAGTACGCTGGACTGGTGGCATATACCCAAGTGACCTCAAGATGCGAGTTTCAGAGCCGCTGGGCGCTTGCAATGC
>CAMLSF010000291.1 GCA_946482615.1 uncultured Chromatiaceae bacterium
CTAAAGCTGTGCAAAACGGCTATCCTGCCGTTTTGTGAACATTGGAATGGAGTGACAATGGCCCCGACAGGGTGAGCGCCATGGATGGCGGCGAATAAAAAAGTACCAGCCGAAGCTGGTACTGGTACCCCCAACTACCGGGAATACCCGGACTGGTGTCAGTCCGGGAGACAAGGGTAAAACTGAATATTGGTTTAGCTTCCTAAGCTTTGCTGCAGTGGCCTGCAGCGTCCAAACTCAATGTGAACCAGGAATTGGCGACCACAAGGGTCGCCGATACACCATCAATTACTCAAAAGCTACGTTAAAACGTACACCAAAGGTACGAGGCGCCTGCCACATAAAGTTAGGCACTGCATCACCGTGAGTACGGCCCTGATCGCTCTTAATATCGCGGTCAGTGACGTTATTGACGAAAGCTTCGGTGGACCAGTTGCCTTCTGAAGGTTCGAACGTCAGGCTTAAATCCACTTTGGTATAGGCATCCTGACGGTCGATATCAGCAGCGTAAGGCAGATTTTTGAAACCTTCTGGTCTGTCACCACGGTTGGCCGGGTCAAACCATACTTCGCTGGTGTAACCGACACGAATTCTTGGCTTTAACGTAGCGCCGCTTTCCAGACCAACAAAATGTTCGTAATTGACCGAAGTTGAGAACTCAGGCGCCATCACTAAATGATTGCCGCTGAAATCCAGCAGGTTAGGCAAAGCAGGGTTACCGGCTGACGGGTTAAAAGCTAAACCATCACGGCCATATTTGGAATCTGTGGTCAGGAACTCATCGTAAGTTGCATCCAGTACAGACATAGAACCACTTAACTCGCCATTTTCAATCACTAACCAACGGGCTTCTAATTCCAGACCATTGATAGTGGCTTTACCAGCGTTAGTTTTACGCAGTAAGTCAGCCCCTGTGTTGGTGACTACGTTACTGGTGACCTGTAAGTCAGTGTATTCAGTGCTGAACAGCGCAGCAAATAACTGCAAAGTACCGTCCAGGAATAAACCTTTCATACCCAATTCGATACTGGTGTTTTCTTCAGGTGCTACGTAAGCAGCAGTACCTGCAGCTTCGTTATTGTTAGCAGCAATAATGGCATCCAGGTCCGCTTGCGTGAATGGGCCAGTCCCAGTGTATTTATTACCGTCCTGAATAGTACCGGACTTAAAGCCAGTAGCGTAGGAGCTGTAGAACATCACGTCATCTGTCATGTCCCACTCCACACGAGCCATACCTGTGGTTTTGCTCCACTCAGGGCTGGTGTCGTTGTAGGTATCAACCCAACATTGACCAGGTTGCACCAGGTTTTTGTTTGGGCCAAGACCATTCAGAATACCATCCGGATCCATATAACCTACATGATCCTGGTTAGGGTCCATTACTTCAGTACGTTTTACGTCAGGACACATGATGTTACGGCCACCTTTGTCCCAACGTTTATCGTTGGTGTAACGTAAGCCGGCACTCAAGCGCCAGTCGTCAGTCAGTTTATAAGTAGACTGAGCATAAATACTGTTCGACTCTAAACCACGGTCTGGCTGACGGTAGGTGGACCATAAGTTTTTGTTTGGCGTAGTGCCACCTTCGTAATCCACATCAGGGTGTACTATGTCAAAAATAGTGCTGTTGTTTTCTTTGAAGTAGAAGTAACCCACCATCCACTGTAAACGTTCAGCGTCATCGTTTTTGAACTGTAATTCGTGTTGAGTGGCTTCGTGATCACATTCGACACAACCACCCCATTCGTACTTGGTCAGGCTCCAGGTTCTGTCCCATACTGACACACGGGACGTATCAGTGTAGCCACCTATGTACGCCAGCTGCTGGCCTGAGTCGAAGTTGTAATTCATTCGGGTGCGGAAGCTGTCGCTGCTTGCATCGTTAAAACCTGGCTCTTGTACATAAGAGCTGCGATCTCTGCCACCGGTAATAGTCGGGATATTGCCCGTGCCATTATCGGTAAAGTTTTCGTAGGAGAAAGTTAGATCAAACTTGTCAGATGGCTGGTAAAAAGCACTGAAACGCGCAGCGGCTAAGTCAGTAGAACCGTATTTTTCACCCATGGCTGAACCTGGCAGGAAATCAACCACACCTTCAGACTGGTCCATAGCTGCAGCAACACGCACAGCTAAGGTCTCGCTTAATGGAATGTTGACCATAGCGCGGGTGGCGCGGCGGTCGTAGTTGCCTAAAGTGATTTCAGCATTGGCATCAAAACCATCCAGACGGGCTTTGGCCGTGTGTAAATTCACTACACCACCTGTGGCGTTACGACCAAATAAAGTACCTTGTGGACCACGTAAAATTTCAGCACCTTCTAAGTCAAACATCAAAGCTGAAGCGCCTTGCGAGCGGGCTGAGTAAATACCATCAATATGGAAAGCAACAGCAGGGTCACCGCTTTCAGTCTGATCAGAAGAACCAATACCACGCACATAGACCATAGGGGTATTTTGTGTGCCGTTTTGGGCTATTTGTAAGCTGGGCACTATGCCCTGTAAATCATCCAACTGTGCCACATGGTTTTCGTCCAGAGTTTTCTGGTCAAAGGCAGTGACCGCCAGCGGAGTTTCTCTTAAGGTAGTGACCCTTTTGGTCGCGCTGATCTGAATCACTTCAATAGCACGGCCTTCATCATCTTTGCCATCGCTGGCTTTGGTTGTTTCAGCCACTTGTGCAGCCACACCAAAAGCACTGCAGAGCGCCAGTGTAGTGAGTAAGTAAGACGGTTTTAATTTTAAGACTTTCACTTTAATTCCCCTGTCCCGATCTGTTTCTTATCTTTGTCAGCATGACAGCGCTAACACCTGTTAATTTTTTTATTTGGCATCAGTTCAAATAACAAAAAATCCGGGAAAACCCCGTTTAAATTGACTTTTACTGTTTAATTTTTATGCCAAGGCTAAGCCTGGACGATAAATTAGCGCCAGAAAAATGATTGCGCAACCATTATTTAGATCTTTTTTATAAAAACAAGTTGAGTTCCAGATCTTTTACGACAGGTAACCAGTGCCGGAACAGCTGAATTAACAACCATTTTTTGCGTATTTTTTAACCTTAAACAGCGGAGATAAAAGGGAAGATTTAAGAAATGATAGCGCTATCAGTTAATTAAAGTCAGAGTAAAATTAAAGCCGCTGGCTTAATTTTACTCTGAC
>CAMLSF010000292.1 GCA_946482615.1 uncultured Chromatiaceae bacterium
AAGGTCGTGGTCCCTTGATGCCGTCACCTAAGGTCACCTCTACAGCACGAATAGCCTGAACCATAGCTTTCAGCTCTGTGGGATCAAGTGACGCCTTGTGATCGGGGCCTTCCATTTCTTTATCCAGCGTAAAATGCTTTTCAATCAGTATAGCGCCACGGGCTACAGCGGCTATTGGTACAACAATACCTTCGCTATGATCTGAATAACCGACAGGCAGGCCGAAGGAAGACGCCAGCGTGTCCATGGCGCGAAGATTAATATCAGCAAGGGGGGCTGGATATTCGGTCGTGCAATGTAAAACTGTGACTTTATCTTTCAGTGCTTTTTTTCCTGCGTCAGAAAAATAAGCGGCTTGAAATGCGTCAACTGAAGGCACAGCATCAATAGGAGCTGTATAACCAAAAGCAATAACACCTAAAACTGCTTCTATATCAGCCAGAGTCGCCATACCTGTGGAAACAATCAAATCACAGCCTGTTCGGGCGTGTTGCAACACTAATGGTGCATTAGTGATTTCACCTGAAGGAATTTTCAGCCGGGTTAGTTTTAAGTCATTCACCAAAAATTCAAGACTCTCGCTGTCAAAGGCTGTCGATAAAAACTCAATTCCCAATTTGTCACAATAAGCGACCAGTTGATGGTGTGCCTCATAACTAAGCTCCAGCCGGCTCAGCATGGCAAGTTGTGATTCCTGTTTACCCGTATTCGTCACCTGATAATCGGCTTGCAAAGCCTGCGCAGTCACCAGATTTTTTGCTTTAAAGGTTTGGAATTTAACGATATCAGCACCAGCTTCGTATGCTTTATCTACTAACTGAAAGGCAAGCTTTTCGTCGCCGTTATGATTTACACCAGCTTCTGCAATAATGAGTGTCATATTAATCACTTACCTTCACATCATAAAAAGATTTAACCGAAGTAAATTTCAAGTTTTTCAGCATAGAAATTACTTGTTGGCTGGCATTGCCCTGCCCATAAGGGTTATACACTGGCGTATCAGCCGCCTTGTAACTACGGCTAAATGCAACATCAAGCGCGGCATGAATAGCGGAAGTTGTTGCATCACAATGCAGTACGCTTGTTGCTGACAAGCGCCCTTTTTGCCTCATACCAATATTCACAGTAGGCACATCCAGAGATGGCACTTCAATAATACCACTGGATGAATTACCGACTACAGCGGCGGCATGTTTAATGGCACTCAGGTAGCGCACCTGACCTAAAGAAGGTATCGCCAGCACGCGCTGAGGTTGTTTAGCTGCATAGGCTTCGAGCAATGGTATAATTTTGCGGCCACCATCGTCAGCATTAGGGTAAGTTAAAATCACCTGCACATCAGGGTATTTATCCAAAGCTTCTAACAGCGCGTTAAAAGATGCTGCAGGTTCCTCGTCGGCTAACGTCACTGGGTGATAAGTGACAACTACATAAGGCTTCTGTAATGGAAACTGGAGTGAAGTAGCCAATTCTTCTACTGACATAAAAGTACCACGGTTTAAATGGTCTAAGCCTATGGCTCCGACGTTAAAAACACGCTCAGGCGCTTCGCCCAGTTGGATCACTCTCTGCCTGTACTCTTCGGTGGAAGTAGCATGCAAATAACTTAACTTGGTAATTGCATGACGAATAGCGTCATCGTAAGCACCTTCGGTAATTTCACCACCATGCAGATGAACCACAGGAATGCGCAAAATCATTGCAGTCTGAGCTGCCGCCAGGGCTTCAAATCTATCCCCTAAAATAACCAGTACATCAGGGGATAAACGGGACAGTGCATCGGCAAAACCTAAAACGCCAAGTCCCATACTTTTGGCCGTGCCAACAGCTGAATCTGATGACAATAAAATTTCTATTTTTTCATCAATTTTAAAGCCGTCTTTTTCTATCTGCCTGTAGGTCTCGCCAAACTCAGGTGATAAATGCATACCTGATACCAATAGTTGCAAAGACAACTCTTCATCAGACTGAATATCTTTTAGTAACCAATACAAAAGCCCGTACTCAGCACGGGTTCCGGTAAAGACTGTCACTCTTTTGGTCATGTTATAAAACCAGTTGTGTTGGTGAGCTAGGCAGATTGATCAAATGTTCTTCAATCCACTCAGAAACCGCCAGCTCACCTCTGTGAGCGTTTTGGAACATAGGTAAACGATGCATCAGTTTCCAGATTGGACGTGTCATCACACCTGACTCATTGGTCACTTTTAGCAACTGATCACGTGACTCCGTATCAGGACAAATGACAGCATTAAGCCAATAGTTTGACTGAGCATAGTCAGGTTCAACAACAAAACTAAATTCGGTATCAGCAAAAAAGGTTTTATAACGCTCAGCTAACTGACGTTTTTGTTTTAAAAACTCAGGTAAAACTTCCATTTGAGCACAGCCTAATGCCGCATTTAAATTTGGCAATCTGTAGTTAAAACCTGGTTCATCATGAAAAAACTCATAAGGATGCGGCACTTTAGCCGTAGTAGTCACGTGTTTGGTACGGGCGCCCAGAGCTGCATCGCGACATAACACCATACCACCACCACCAGTAGTAATAATTTTATTACCATTAAAACTAAGAGCTCCCAACTCGCCAATAGTGCCTGTATGCTTACCTTTGTAATAAGACCCCAGACTTTCTGCAGCATCTTCTACCAGCACAATGTTCCATTTGCTGCATACTGCAACCAATTCATCCAATTCTGCCGGATGACCAAAAGTATGCATAGGCACTACTGCACTGATACGGCGATGATCTGTTTTGTGGAAGCAGCCAGATTCATTGCTAAAGGCGTTCTCTGTCAAATAGTTATCTAATGCGACAGGGCACAAAGATAAACTGCCCCTGGACACATCAACAAAAATGGGGTGTGCACCCATATGGTGTAAAGCGTTGCAAGTAGCGACAAAAGTCAAAGCCTGAGTAATCACATAATCACCAGCCTTCACCCCAGCCATATAAAGCGCTGCATGCAAAGCTGCAGTACCGTTTACTGTAGCAACAGCTTTAGCAGTACCAGTGAATGCTTCCATCTTGCGCTCAAAATCATCGACAAATTTACCAACACTGGAAACAAAAGTACTTTGAATAGTTTCTGTTATGTACTTCAGTTCATTACCGGCAAAAGTTGGTGCATGTAACGGTATAAACTCGTT
>CAMLSF010000293.1 GCA_946482615.1 uncultured Chromatiaceae bacterium
TTAAATTAAAATTGTATTTCAATAACAGCTATTCGCTGCCGGCCTTTCACACAATCACCTGCAGTATCAGAAATCCACAGTTTTACTTTGCGGTCAGCTGTACCAGCTGCCAGTAAAATGGAGTGCATTTGGTTGAACGTCGGATCATCAGCTGAAATAGCATAATAGTCAGTTAATGCACAGCTCTCATTTTTAATTTCTATGTCCGTAGTTGGCTTCAGATATAAAGTTTGAGTTGTATCGCTTAATCGTAAGGTTTTGATTTGAATAGTAGTCAACGATACATCTGCTGCCATCGCGAACAGAGGCAGGTGAAAGCATAAAGTCAGAATAAAAGACTGAAGCATTTTTTTTGTTTTAACAAACTGCAAATTCATTCGACCTCTTCTAATCCTGAAATAACACATACAGTTTGTTCACTATCCACCACATAAGATAATTTTTTACCCCGGGCTTTCGCGGACAAGGCATAAGCGCATAAAGCTTTGTCAAAGTCCGTGCCCGACATATTAATTTGTCCACGTAAATAACTGCAGTGCTGGGCAAACTGAGGAGATGAAATATACGCAACTTCGTTATTCAACGACAGACGCCACTCAGTCAAAACTGCAGGCCAATAACGTGTTGCAGAAACAAAAAACGAAACAGCCAGAGCAAAAACGAATACCGAATATTTAAATAAGTTCATGGGTAATTCCTAACAACAAATGATTAATTACCGTTTACAGTGAAATAGAGGATAGTCTCAGACATAGGTTGATCGACACAGCTTCTGGTTGTTCTAAACACTACAGTTTTTTGCGCAGCAAAAGCCATCATCAATACACTTAAATATTCTTTTGCCATTGGACGAGCCATACTAAAAGACAAATAATCACCATTGGAACCATGGCATTCTGGCTTATTTTGCACTCCACCAACAGGATAGATATAAACCAGGTTTCCACCTTCATACATTAAAATTTTGTCAATTTTTGCAGTTGTATCAGCAGAAACATTTGCCGATACTAAACATAAAAATGAAAGCATAATCCATATTTTCATCATCCTTAACTCCAACTCCATTAAGTAATCACATAGTTCAGGTCTACAAACTTTTCTTATTATCGACTTTGGACCCAACGAATATCTTCAACCTCAGGACTTATTGTACAAGAGCCAGTTCCGCTTAAGCGTACTTCAGAACCACTGCGTTGTGCGGCAAGCAAAGTACTGAATATCTTTTCACCTATTTTCGTTCCACTATCAAAAGAAAAATAGTAACCGTTAGGATTGCTAACGCAGTCGGGCTTATTAACCGATGCCTGCGGTAGAGCTACATAAACAATATCTCCATATAAAGGGCCAAACTCCATTTGTTGAATTTTACCTATATAGTAACCAGCACTAACCTGTGCTGATAAAACAAAAGCCGCAGCGGCTATAAATCCTTTCATTAAAAACCTCAGAACTTCAACTGCAGTAAAATCTAATTACCGCTCAACACAAAATGCCTGATATTTACTTTGGCCCAACTTGGAAATGACTGACAATTGCCTTTGGAGTCCTCACCATCAAAATATACTGCTGACAAGCTTTTACCTGCCATTTGAGCGCTTAAAAAGGTTGAATACAACATTTTGCAGGTTTCTGGTCCAGTTGTGTATGAAGTTCCTGCCGCAGTCCAGACTTTCTCTGGATTACAGAAAAATACTGCTGTATTCATACTGCTTAGTTTCAGCAAAAAGCTGTTATCCGCATGAAATACCAGCTGCTCTACCTTGCCCTGACATATAGTTTCAGCGGAATGCGCATAACCTGAAATAAACACCGTCAGTAACAAGATGCCTAACGAGTACTTTTTATATATAAAATTATATTGCTTACGACTCATGCACCACCCAGCATAAAGTATTCAGGTAAAGGAGCACCATTATATGTAGGTAGTTGGTCACAGCTTGACGCGTTGCTATACATCACCCGCACATTGGCCTGATTCTGATAAGCGGTAGCTGCGTAACTGGCCCATAAAGGACAAGTACTTTGCATACCAACAGCGTTTAAATTACAAATTCGGGTCCAGTCATTACGCCATGTTGCATTCACAATCACATCACCATCTTTATTGATATAAACGCCATGTAATTTGCCGTAACACCAGATAGCACCTGCATAACTTTGAAGAGAAAAAAATAGAAAAACGAACCATATAACAATACGCATTAAGTACCCCCTCGCCTGCTCAAAGTTAAACAGAGCTATTTACTAACAGAAATGAATCCAGCCCCTGTACAGGAGTCATCATCAAAATTATGAATACGTACCGTTTTATCTGTGCTTAATGCCATTAAGGCTATAGAGAAGGCCTGATTATAACTGGCAGGTGATGGCGCTTTGCTTTCTGGAAATATAATCCAACGACTCGGGTTTCCGGCGCAAACTCCGGTCCCTCCTGAGATTAAAATTGCAAAGGTTTTTGCATTTGACGGATTAGCTGCAACTTCAAGAACTGTAGCACCTTTTGTTAACTCTCCGGCAAATATGGAGCAACAAAAAAACATAACAACTGCAGCCATCATTTTAGGATAAAACATTTTAAGTACTCCATTACTAAACGAGCTAAAATAGCTCAGCCGTCTACCATTGCCCAATGTGAGTTATAGGGCCAGGAGTTTTTTGATTTGCCACCCCCAAGATAATGTTCTCTTTAGCTGCTGTTTTTGCCAATATTGTCGACCACATCGCCTTACCTTTATCCGTAGTAACATTCAGCGAATAGTTATAACAGCAAGTAAGAAATGAAGGGTTAAACTGATCTAAATTTCTAAAATAGATGATTCCTTCAGGAGTAAGCTGCCAATGCAATTGTTTATCCGGAGTTATAACAACCCAATCTTCCGATTGCGCAGAATATGCAAACCCAAATAAAAATGAAGCAATAAGCAGAATTCTTAAATAAAAAAACATCAGCAACACCTTATGTAAATTACTTAAAGGGATAGTTAGTCAACTATGACGATTAAAAGAAAAGTATCCAAAAACCAATTTCAGAAGAAAAAGGTAACCTAATAACTACTCATTGGGGTCTAACTGAATGATCTCACAATAAGAGCCTGGGTTCACTGCAGCGGTGTAAACCGTAAGACCTTTTTTCCCAGAGGCCCACAC
>CAMLSF010000294.1 GCA_946482615.1 uncultured Chromatiaceae bacterium
ATTTCTGAAACGGGAGAAAGCTGAAGAGCTAAGGTTGTCATCGGAGCCAATGCGAAAACTCTTATAATCTTTTTTAAATTCATGATGTTGCCATTAAGTGTATTTCTCCAGCTCCGAGCGCTCAGGAAGAGCCTATCACTTCTTGTATCTGTTTTCATCTTTTGTGTTGATTAAGAGTTAAGGTTTTGGTTACCATTTACACCAAAGGACTGCACTTCCATTTTCCTCAAATTCAACCAGAATGGTTGCTTTATGTGAAAAACAGCAACTAAACCAGCCTTTTAAGCCACTAGCCTTCTAATTCAGGGATGAGTCCTCGATGATCAAAACGATTTTTCGTTTAATTGCCTTATGTGTGTTATTAACAGCTGTTCCTGTAAAGGCTGATGTGAGCCAGTACAGCGTGTTTACTGATGCTGCGGGCAATATCTATTTAAAGGCACCGGAAAACTTTGTTTTGATCCATGCTGAAGTCTCAGTTCCTTTACTTGTTCCCCCTAAAAATGGCTTGTTAAAACTTGCGCTGGTGAATGGTTCCTGGGTGGTACAGGAATTAACTTTATCTCAGTGGCGTGCGCTTAATCTGACTCCTGACAATGCGTTAGTTGACCAATTACGCTTTGGAGATATAGATGGTGATGGCGTTCTGGATTTGGTGATGTCGTTAAACAGCAGCCAATTTCCCGCTTTATCCCTGACCAATTTGAAGGCTAGTCCCGTTGTTCGAACTTTGAATACCGGCGGATACCTTAGTACCGCTTTTGTACTGAAGGATGTCAACTCTGATGGCATTATGGACATTGTTGACAACACCACTGTGCTGTTGGGGCAACGCAATGGCGAGATGTTGTATACGGGGCAAATTAAATCCAGTGCTGATGGTACCGATGCAGGTTTAACAGCAGCACAGTTCAGAGTGGATGAATCAGGTCAGGCGACCTATCAAATCCCTATTGCTATTCCTTCTGGTATTGCCGGTGTTCAGCCTGAACTTTCACTAAGTTACAATTCAGGTGCAGGTGAAGGCATTGCGGGTATGGGCTGGAATATATCTGGTTTATCCTCTATTCAGCGCTGTGCAAAGTCTATCGTTCAGGATGGCGCTATTTCCGGCATTTTTATGAATGCCAATGATGGTTATTGTCTGGATGGACAGCGTCTGGTTTTAACAGGTGGTACTTATGGTAAAGCGGGGTCTACGTATCGT
The DNA here is from genome assembly GCA_946482615.1 of uncultured Chromatiaceae bacterium. The sequence continues at coordinate 1,208 of CAMLSF010000294.1, forward strand.
CTGGAGATAGATGATTTTTCAGTGATAACCGCCATAAGTCAGGATGCTTCAGGTACAGGTCCGGCCGGGTTTGAAGTAAAAACCAAAGCTAACGAGACAATGTATTTTGGCAACACCAGTTTTAGTACATCCGATGCTGATGCTTTTGTGGAACCTGGTGGCAAGGCCTCAGGCTCAGTCGCAGGTAGTTGGGCTCTAAAAGGCATTAAAGATGGTTATGGTAACTACATTGAGTATGTTTACCGCAAAGGTGGCCTGACCATACCTGGAACAAGCACAGCTGAGTCTGCTGGTGTTTTTGTGATCGACAGCATTCGCTACACGGGTACATCTTCCGCAGCTCCTTTTGCATCGATCAATTTTAACTACGACACTCATCCTTATCCGCGCAAAGGTTTCAGTTATGGAGGTACTTTTTACCAAAAATACAGGTTAGGAAGCATCAGCGTAGAGTTGGATGGTGAAGAGTACCGACATTATGATTTGGCCCATGATACTAGTCAGTTCAGTTACCTTGATTGGGTGCAGGAGTGCCAGACTTCAAATAGACAAAGTTGCAGAAACGCACTGAAGTTTGATTACCACAAACAGACAAACTCTTTAGCGTATGGTACGTCGTTTCCAATAAGCTCCAGATCAAAAAATACAACTCAGTTCTTTGATATTAACGGTGATGGCCATGCTGATATGGTTTATACGTCACTGGATGGAAGAACGCTGTATGTAAAAATGTCGACTTCATCAGCAACTTACGCAGCAGAAGAGGTTGTTACGTCAAATCTTGCATCTGCCGAACTTATAAATTTTGTTGATGTAAATGGTGACGGTAATATGGATATTTTTTATCCAGAGGGGAGTAGCTGGAAGTTCGCCATTTATCAGCCGACTACAGTCACTGTGCCTATAAATTGCCCACCAACAAAAGTTGGACCGGACAGGATTTGTGATGCAGGTGATAGCTATGAGTACAGCTACACCTTTGTCAAAACCACTGTCGCGGGATGGACTTATGATTCGAATAGTCTTAGCACATATAAAAACAGATTTTTTGCTGACGTAAATGGCGACGGTTTGATGGACTGGGTGGGGACATCAGGTCAGTCATTAATTGCTTTTTTAAATGTAAATAAAACCTTCGCTACATCAGCCACACCAATATTCTCTATTCCTACCAGTGCCTGGCCTGTAATGTCAGGTTCACAAGTAACTGCCTACAGTATTAACAGTGTTAAAGCTCCTGTTGGGGATTTTAATGGAGATGGCTTGTCGGATGTGATAGTCCAATTAGTAAGCCATGCGAATGTTAATTCGGGCTGTATGCCACTTTGCCCAACCAATAAGAAGTCCGTAATTTTGTATAGTAAAGGTGAAAATAATTACGGCTATCAAGATTTCATTCTGCATGGCACTGATCACCGTACCGCGGATCTCAATGGCGATGGTCTGTCTGATCTTATGTATATCTACAGTGGTGGCTGGAAATACCAGCTGGCAACAGGACAAATGGGGTCGATGAGTACTGCTTTCAATTCAGCCGCGAGCCTTGGTTTATCATCAACCAGTGTTTCAGAAGACTACAAGCACTTAGTTCAATTGGCTGATTTGGATAACAACGGCAAAGCTGACATCATTGCCCCCGGCTCATCGACTCGAATGGAGATATTTAAAAGTAATTTCGACAGTAATGGTGACTTTTATTTTGGTGCTGCGGAGAGTTTGGCTGCATTGCTGACGCTGAGCAAAGAAACTGTCATTCGCCTGGCTGATATTAATGCTGATGGGGATACAGATTTAATATTTACCGATAGTACTTCAGCTCAAAATGCTAGTTGGACTGCTTATCACAGTAATATGTCGAATATGCAGAGTATTCCCAGCCCTGCCTCACCGGCAGATCTTGCTGGTATTCCT
>CAMLSF010000295.1 GCA_946482615.1 uncultured Chromatiaceae bacterium
TAACTCAAAGACGTCCGGGTTTTTCTTTTGTGGCATCAAAGACGAGCCACTGCTGATGGCATCACCTAATTTAAAGAAAGCCGCTTCGCCTGAGCAGAAGAAGATCACATCTTCAGATAAACGCGATAAATGGGTCATACACAAAGAGGCTGTCGCGGATAACTCCACCACATAATCCCGGTCGGACACTGCATCTAAGCTATTCAGCGCTGCAGATTGAAAGCCTAAACGCTGTGCTAAAGCTGTGCGGTCGATTTGAATACCAGTACCAGCTAAAGCGCCACAACCTAAAGGACAAACATCCATCCGCGCTAACGCATCGTCAATCCGGCTTAAATCGCGTTTAAACATTTCGATGTAAGCCAAAGCCCAGTGACTGACCAGCACAGGCTGAGCCCGTTGCAGGTGGGTAAAACCCGGCATCACAGCACCAAAATGCGCATCGGCAAAAGTCACCAGAGCCCCAATGGCTGTGATTAAGGTGCTGCGAACCTGACTGGCATTCAGTTTGGTCCACAAACGTAAATCGGTCGCCACTAAGTCGTTCCGGCTGCGGCCTGTGTGCAGTTTCTTGGCGACTACCCCAATTTTTTGCTGTAACTGAGCTTCCACCCAGCTGTGAATATCTTCTTCCTGCGTCTGCAGCGGCAGCTTAGGATTAGATTCCAACGCCAAAGCTAAATCAGCCAACGCATGATCCAGTTGCTCTGCTTCAGCAGCGCTAATAATGCCAGCTTCAAGCAAACCCGTGGTCCAGGCACGGGAGGCCTGAATATCCTGTTGCGCCAGCAGATAATCAAAACTTAATGAGTCATTAAATTCACTGAACTCGGCCAGACTGGCTTCGGTAAACCGACCACCCCACATCGCCATGATAGATACCCCAAAACGTGAAAAGAAAAACGGCTCAGAGCTGAGCCGTCCTGATGCCCGGAATGATTAACCTTTGCTATGCAAAGCACGAATACGGCTGGCTAAGCTATACAGGCGGATAAAACCTGCAGCATCTTTTTGGTTGTACACTTCGTCGCCTTCAAAAGTAGCAAAGGCTTCAGAATACAGGCTGTTCGGTGAACGGCGTTGCGTCACAGTCACGTTGCCTTTGTACAGTTTGACCACTATGTCACCTGTCAGTTGATCCGCCAAAGAAGTAGCAGCGGCTAACAAGGCATCTTTTAACGGTGTAAACCAACGGCCGTCATAAACCAGCTGAGCAAACTCTAAACCTACTTCTTCACGGTATTTCAGTGAAGTGCGGTCATAGACCAGAGACTCCAGTGCACGTAACGCCGCTACTAAAATAGTGCCGCCAGGTGTTTCGTAGCAGCCACGGGATTTCATACCCACCAAACGGTTTTCAACTATGTCGATACGACCAACACCGTGCTCTGAACCAATAGCGTTCAGTACTTCAATAGCTTTGACCGGAGCTACGGCTTCACCATTTATTTTGGTCAGCTCGCCTTTTTCAAAACTCAATTGAATATGTTCAGCTTTATCCGGCGCCTGCTCTGGTGATTTAGTCCACATCCAGATTTGGTCAGACGGCTCATTCCACGGGTTTTCAATCTCACCACCTTCGTGTGAGATATGCCATAAGTTGGCGTCACGGCTATAAATTTTGGTGGCAGAAGCTGTAGTTGGTACATTTTTCTCAGCCAGGTAATTCAGCAGCGACTGACGGGAGTTAAATTGCCATTCACGCCATGGCGCTATCACTTTTAACTGTGGCGCTAAGGCGGCAAAAGCACCTTCAAAACGCACCTGATCGTTACCTTTACCAGTACAACCATGGCATAACGCATCAGCACCTAATTTCAGCGCCAGCTCCACCTGAGCACGGGCTATTACAGGGCGTGCCATTGAAGTACCCAGTAAATACTGGCCTTCATACACTGCACCTGTTTTTAAGGTTGGATAAATCACTTCTTTGATCAGTTCTTCACGCAGGTCGACCACGTAGCACGAGCTGGCACCTGACTTAATGGCTTTTTGCTCTACGCCAGCCAGTTCTTCATCACCCTGACCTACGTTGGCGACAAAAGCTATGACTTCACAGTCATAGTTGTCTTTTAACCAGGGCACTATGGCTGATGTGTCCAAACCACCTGAATACGCTAACACTACTTTTTTGATACTCATGTCCAACCTCAACTAAATAAACTGACTAATACGGCATTCTGAGCGTGCATACGGTTTTCTGCCTGTTGCAACACTAAGGAATTATCACTGTCCAGCACTTCGCTGGTCACTTCATGCCCACGATGTGCTGGCAGGCAGTGCATAAAATGTTTGACGGCTAAACGCTGCATCACTGCAGTATTGATCTGGTAAGGTGCAAACAGGTTCTCCACCAGTTTAGGGTCGGCCTTAGCCCCCATCGACAACCAGGTGTCGGTGTAAATCGCATCAGCGCCGGCAGCTGCAGACACATGCTGACTTAAGGTCAGTTTAGCGCCACTTTTTTCCGCCAGAGCCTGAGCTTTTAACAATACATGAGCATCAGGACCAAAGCCCTGTGGTGTGACCACCGTCAGCGTCATGCCCATAATGGCAGCACCTAACATCAGCGAGTGGCAGACATTGTTACCGTCGCCAACAAAAGCCAGATGCACCTTACTTAAATCGCCATAATGCTCTTTTAAGGTCAGTAAGTCGGCCAGCGCCTGACAAGGATGGTACAAATCACTCAGTGCGTTAATCACTGGTTTTTTGCTGCTTTGTGCCAGTTGCACTAATGTTTTCTGAGAATAAACCCGCGCCACTATGGCATCACACCAACAGGCCAGATTACTGCCAAAATCTTCCACTGATTCGCGTACGCCCATAGCTCCGTTTTGCTGATCCAGATAGACACTGTGACCACCCAATTTATTGATCCCTACATCAAAGCTGACTCGGGTTCGCAAAGAAGGTTTTTCAAACAACAAGGCAATGCTTTTGCCTTTCAGTGCAGAGCTGTACTGCTCTGGGTTTTGTTTGATCTGAAGCGCAAGCTCCAGCAGGTCGGATAATTGTTTCTGGTCTAATTCAGCTAAACATAAAAGCTGGGTTAATTTACTCATAAAAACACACTGCATGTCCGCTAAGCGGCATCCTTATCGTTGCAACA
>CAMLSF010000296.1 GCA_946482615.1 uncultured Chromatiaceae bacterium
TTTTGCAGCAGCAGGAGTTCTGTCACTAAAGTGGACAAAGGTGTCAGATATAAAGCTTTGTTTGCTTTGATTTCTGCAGCAGAGATTATAGTCGTCAACTGCTCTGCATAAGGTTTATTGCCAGTAATAAGCTCTGTGGTTTGTGCATCAGCCACAGCCTGCACCAGATAAAATTTCGCTTTGGGGTCTTCGATTTTTAAGCCGGTAAACTGGCCTGAAACAGCGCTGCGGGTAGTGGCAACTTTTTTGCCTTTTTTATCAGTGGCAGCAAAGTCCAGTTCATAGAGGTTGATCTCAGCATTTTGCCATGGACCTTTTACCGCAGCACCAGACAAGGTATAACCCGGCGGCACCACCACAACAGGAGGCGACACTTCATCACTACCTCCACCCGAACCACCACATCCAGTTAAAGCTAACGCAACAGCAAGACTCAAACTTCTGTATAACACCATGACATCCTTATCTTTTTTAGCAAAGATGTCATTCTGTTATGGATATATGTCAATCAGATGACAATATCAGGTTTTAGCCGGGAAATTCAGATGGCTCCTATTGGATAACAGAAGGTTCACCTAGAACCTAGCCCAACAGCCTCTGCCTGAGCGCTCTGGCATAAGTACGGCTGACTTTAAGCGATTTGCCATTCAGTAAAATAGCCTTGTATTCCGAGTTGCAGAGCGGTTGCAGGCTTTCGATACAGGTCAGGTTTACTACTGTTGATTTATGAATACGGACAAAGACATCGGGCAGGCGCTCGTCGATCAGGCTTTTTAGCCGGGCGCGCATCACATGAGTCCCGGTTTGGGTATGCACACACATGTAATCACCGGCAGCGTCTATCCAGATAATGTCCTGATAAGGGATAAGCTGAATGGGATTACGGCCATCCTGGATCACCAGTTTTTGCCTTTCTATGCAATATTGCGGCTCAGCTGCAGTATTTTTATCTGCACCCTCTTCGGTTTTCGACGCCTGCTCTTCTCTGGTCAGTTCTGCCACAGCAGAAAGCAGTTGCGCTTTATCGGCACGAATGGCGCTAAGTTCGCTGACTCTGGCGATAGCTTCAGCTAAACGTTCAGCTTTAACCGGTTTTAGTAAATAATCCAAAGCGCGCACTTCAAAAGCTTTGACCGCATGTTGGTGAAAGGCCGTGACAAAAACTATGGCCGGACACTGTTCGGGCTGCAGCTGGCGGATCAGGTCAAAACCAGTTTGCTCTGGCATTTCGATATCGAGAAAAATCAGATCCGGCATCTGAGTGTCCATAGCTGCTATGGCTTCGGCAACACTATGGGCCTCAGCTGTTACCTGGATTTGAGGAAATGCCGCCAGCCTCAGTCGTAAGCCCTCAATGGCGGCTGGCTCGTCGTCAACGAGCAGAGTCTTGATCATATTCAGGCTGTTCAAGCTGTTGTCCCACCTGCTAATTCTTTTGGAATGCTGATTTGGATCCAGGCCCCCTCTTGTTCTCTGTTACCAAAACTCAGGGTGCTTTGGTTTGGATAAATCAGCGCTAAACGCTCCTCGCAATTGTGCAAGCCTATACCAGTAGATGGGCCGGTAGCGCCTGCATCCGGTTGCTGTGTAAAACCACAGCCATTGTCCAGCATACGGATCAGCAACTGGTCATTGTGTTGACTAAAGCTGACTGAAATAGCGTAACTTTGCTGCGACATTTTCATGCCATGTTTCAGCGCATTTTCTGCCAGAGGTTGCAGCAATAACGAAGGCACCAGACAGTTTTTTACCTCCTGATCCGCCACAATAGACAACTCCAGTTTATTTCTGAACCGGCACTGCTCGACGTCAAAGTAGGTTTGTAAAATCTGGATTTCTTCCGCCACTGTCACTTTGGCTAAAGGGTCTGTGTACAGGCTGTAACGCAGCAAATCACAAAGCTTTTCCAGCATGGACACCGCATGCTGATTGTCCTGTTTTAAAATTAAGGTGCAAATGGCGTTGATGCTGTTAAACATAAAATGCGGATTGAGCTGATAGCGCAGCATTTTTAGCTGAGCTTCTTTGGCCAGATGAATAGCCTCAGCGGCTTTTTGCCGCTGCTCCATGGTTTCGAAGGTAGCTTTGGAAGCGTAATACAAGGCAGTCCAGGTTAATAACATGGTTAAGGAGGCCGAGTTCCAGGTGCCAAAGTCAAACCAGGTCATCGCCTGCCAGATCTGGCCATACAGCCACTGCAGCGTCTGCCATTTCCATTGAGTCCAGATCAGACAACTCAGCAGGATCACCAGCAGATGCCATAAAATTTTTAAGCGGGTTTCCTGCACACTAATACGACCATACCAGTGCCGCAGCAGCAAAGTTAAAACAAAACCAAAGCTGGTATCCAGCAGCAGATGAGGCAAAGCCACCTGCCAGGGTTCCTGACTGGGAATTTTAATCATCAGCGCGGTTAATAAAGCGTACACAGCCCAGCCGCCACACTGGCACAGCCAGAACAATTGATTACGACTTAACGATTGCAACACCATGTTTTTCCACTTCGAAATAAAAAGTGGCGCCGCTGTCGACACCACTTTGGGATTTTTAGCTGTGATCCAACACCTTAGTTGCTACAACTGATCAGCACTGTGTCTTTTGCTGCTTCGGCTTCTGTGCTCTTTTGCTCAGTCAGCACCATTTCAGCCACAGCCAGGCTGTGTTGTCCGCTGGAACTGAAGACCAGAGCATCTGATACCTGCTTGATTGTGGACCTATCCACACAATCCAGCGCCACTTCGACAGTATGCCATACTCCGGCTTTTAATGGTGCCAGAGCTTTCACCAGCGACAGCTCACGTTGACACAGGCCTTGCTGATCACAGAGCACGCCCAGATTGAGTTCTGCTGGTACTTGCTGGTCCAGACGTAAACTCAGACGCAGGGCTTTGGCTTTGCTAAAGTCGCTGCCTGCCACAGCTTCGATGTAACGCAGGCTGGCTGAGGCTTTTTCTGCACTATTCCAGCGCAACTGACGACCATCTTCCTGATAGGACAAGTTCACCGATTGCATCGCCAGACTTTTGCCATCAGCACTCAGACCATAAGGTGTGGTGATTAAAGCGGCGTTTTGCGAAACGCTGCTGCCAGTGCTGTTGCCATTGCTGTTG
>CAMLSF010000297.1 GCA_946482615.1 uncultured Chromatiaceae bacterium
CCAGCCGGTGACGTCTACTACTTCGCCGACAAAATACAGGCCGGGTTGTTTTTTTGCTTCCATGGTTTTGGACGAAAGTTCGTTGGTGTCGACCCCACCTAAAGTGACTTCGGCGGTGCGGTAGCCTTCGGTGCCGTTGGGTTTAAATACATAATGGGTCAGGCTGTCGGCTAAACGCTGGATGGCTTTACCTTGCAGCGCTTTAATAGGCTGATTTTGAAACAGATTCAGCTCCAGCAGCTTTTCCACTAAACGTTTTGGCAGCAGGCGCGACAGGATAGTTTTAAGCTCCTGCTCCGGATGTTTTTGCTGTTGCTCCAGCAGGAATGCGTTTAGATCCTGCTGCGGCGCTAAGTTAATAATCAGCTCGTCGCCCGGTTGCCAGTAGCTGGAAATTTGTAAAATAGCCGGGCCACTTAACCCCCTGTGGGTAAACAGCATATCTTCCGGAAACACCACATCGTTCGCTTCGGCCGTCACAGGCAAAGACACACCACTGATTTCTTCAAATACAGCTTTATCGGCCGGTTGCCACGTCAGTGGCACTAAAGCCGCCCGCACTGGCAATACCTTTAAGCCAAACTGTTCAGCCAGTTGAAAACCGTAAGCTGTAGCACCTAAATTCGGCAAACTTAAGCCACCACAGGCCACCACTAAGCTCTGACAGCTGCGGCTAAGCTGAGGTGTCGTGACTGTATAGACACCATCGGCAAAACTGACGTTTTGAATATCCTGTTGCAGCGCAATAGACACGCCCGCCTTGTCGCACTCTTGTTGCAGCATATCGACAATGTCTTTGGCGCTGTCGTCACAAAACAGCTGGCCCAAAGTTTTTTCGTGATAAGCAATGCCGTATTGCTGCACCAGAGCAATAAAATCCCATTGGGTATAACGGCTTAAAGCCGACTTACAAAAATGCGGGTTTTGCGATAAATAATTGGCCGGGCTGGCGTAGATATTAGTGAAGTTGCAGCGGCCACCACCTGACATCAGAATTTTGCGGCCTATACGTTTGCCGTTATCCAGCACCAGAGTTTTACGGCCTCTTTTGGCAGCTTCAATAGCGCAAAATAAACCTGCGGCGCCTGCGCCTATCACTATCACGTCCCACTGCTGCATTAATTTGTACTCTGTGTTGGATCTGGTATTTGCCGCTGTTGCTGATAACCCAGCTCCAGCGCGGCGAATTGGTCTTGCTGCCAATGGAAAACTGGCAACTGCTGTTGTTCTTTGTTTAATGAGCGCAATAAACGCTGCAAATTCTGTGTTTTCCAGCTTTGATCCGGAAAGTCTGCTGCAGAGCGGATAGCACATTTATCAAAGTCGATCAGCCAAAACTGGCCCTGGCTGTCCAGCAGAATATTGTGGCAGTTTAAATCGGAGTGATAGACCTGATGCTGATGAAAGCGGGCTATCACAGCACCGAGCTGTTGCCATTCGGCATCAGTTAAAGGCCGTTGTTGCAGCAGGTGAGCCAGGTCTGTGGTGCCAGAAATCCGTTCAATCAGAATATCCGCGCTATAACTAAAAGCGTGTTTTTGATACAAAGCAGCACAAGGCCGTGGCACAGGCAAACCCCATAAACGCATTTGCCAGAGTAAACTAAATTCCGCCATAGCCCGGCTTTGGCCTGCAGGCTCTGGCCAGAACTTGTCTTTGTTCAGTTTACCAACCAAACCACCACGGTAATAATGCCGCAGCACAGCCTCCTGACCATTGGGCTGGCGGATAAACCACACTGTATTACGGCCTTTGGACTGGCCTGTCACCAGGCCCTGCTGTTGCCAGTAATCAGATTGAAAATAGGCCAGCTCAAAGTTCGGATAAAAGTGCGGGTCAAACCAGGCTAAAGCATTGTCTGTATTTAATTTTTTAATTTCAGCCATAGGCAATAAATTGCTCACCTGAGCCATAATCCGCGCCACTGCACCTTGTTGCTGCTGATAAAGTTTTAAGCCTTTTTCGCCAGTTTGAGTGGCCAGTTTTGGTTGCTGCATAAGTTGAGTCACAGTACTGACCAGATCGGCCACTGTGCTGACCTGAAAATAAGCCTGTTGCTGTTGCAGCAACTGAAACACCAGCTGGAAATTAAATACATAAGGGCCAGATAATACTGTTTTACCAAAGGCCATAGCTTCCAGCGGATTATGACCACCGCGTTCAATCAGGCTGCCGCCGATAAAAACAAAATCGGCCAGCTGATACCAGCTTAATAACTCGCCCATCGAATCGCCAAGCCACACTTGGGTCTCTGCATCCGGTAAACCATTGACACTGCGGCGGACAAAGTTCAGTTGCTGCTGTTGCAATAGCTCTGCCACAGCATCAAAACGCTCAGGATGCCGTGGCACCAGCACCAGCAGTAGCTGTGGATACTGCATTTTTAGCTGCTGATACGCCTGAATTAGCAGCTCATCTTCACCGGCATGAGTGCTGCCCGCCACCCAGACAGTACGGCCTTGCAACAAAGGTTTTAAACTTTGCGCCAGTTGAGTGCTGCTTTTTGGCACATCCAGTTCAAATTTTAAGTTACCTGCCACTTGCACATTTTTAGCACCCAGGGCCAAAAAACGGCGCGCGCTGTTTTTGTCCTGAGTCAAAATCTGGCTGATGTTCTGCAGCATAGGCTGAGTGAAAAGGCTAAAACGCCGATAACCTTTGGCTGAACGGGCCGATAAACGGGCATTGACCACTAAAGTTGGAATAGACAGCGCTTTGCAGTTTGCCAGCAGATTAGGCCAGAGCTCAGTTTCTAAAATCAGCAGCAACTGCGGCTGCATGTATTTGAGCCAAAGACGCATCAGCACAGGGTAATCAAAAGGCAGGTAACAATGCTCAACAGTTCTGCCCAGCTCCCGCTGCTCCGCCTGTAATTTTTGGATAGCAGCAGAAGCTGTAGGTGTGGTGCAGGTAATAGTGAGAGGCAAAGACGGATACTGCAACAACAGCTGCTTAATCAAAGGTTTGGCCGCGTTAAACTCGCCCACTGAAACTGTATGCAGCACTATGCCGTCTTTGGCCCTGGCTTCAGGCAACTTCAAGGCAAAACGCTCGGCAAAACGCTGGCGATAAGCCGGGTCTTTGCGCGAACGCAGCAGCAAATACA
>CAMLSF010000298.1 GCA_946482615.1 uncultured Chromatiaceae bacterium
TCATCATTCGGCTTGGAACGAAGAGCGTCCGGCGCTTTCGCTTGGACAGTGGATTGCTGTATCAGGAGCAGCAGCCTCAACCGGTATGGGCCAATCTACCACTGGGGCCACCAGCTTGATGGCGGCATTATTCAACATTAGGACGGGACTTTGGTGGCATAGAAAATCGAAGCATGTATTTTACTCAGGTTTTTGGACAGAGCTCAGTAACAGATACAGGTCTGAAGTGATAAATGACTGGTATCTGAGTGATGGGGGGCATTTTGAGAATTTGGGTATTTATGAAATGGTACGCAGAAGAGTTCCACGCATTGTTGCGATAGATGCCGGTTGCGACTCAGAGTTTTTATTTGAAGATCTGGGCAATCTCATTCGACGTGTTCAATTGGATTTCCGGTGTAAACTTGAAGTCGCTGACTCAACAAAAATTGAGTCCATTTTTTCCTCCACAAGTTCTCAAAGTCAACTGGGTCAACTTGATCAACTGAAATCAGCAAAACCAGACCCAATTTGGCATCAAAATCCATCGTCAGTAAAAAGAGCTGTGCTACTACATGGCAAATTTGAAACTCAGGATCTGATATCAAAGATTGATGAAATCTGGATCCTCTACATCAAACCCACCTTAACCAGGCAGGAACCTATTGATGTATTGCGTTACCAAATCGACCACCCCGACTTCCCGCATCAAAGTACAAATGATCAGTTTTTTGATGAAGCGCAGTGGGAAAGTTATCGCAAGCTGGGAGAAATCACAGCCAACGAGTTAGAGCAAGTTGTTAAAGCATTTTTATCTTAACCTACATTGTCATGCACCCTGTCTGATGACAATTGCAGCTAACTGCTAAGCCTCACAGACAAAGTGAATGCAACAATTAAGAGGGAATTGTAATGTTTATACGAAACTGGATTGTCATAGTTAACATAGCATGCTCACTGACAATGGGCTGCTCATCATTTGGGCCAGAAAAAAGCCTGCTAGGCGATAATCGAGTAACTGCAGCGTCTGCTAATCAAATGTTCAAGATAGGATTTGAAGAATTCACTGACGAACAGCTATTCCAGTTACTTGACCCATACAATAACGTTCAATATAAAACATTAGAAGAAGCTGAGAAGATTAGGCATCTCAGTATGGCATTCAAGCAAGCCAATACAGATGATACAAAATACGGAATAGCACATCGTTCACAAATTCAGGATCGTCTAATAGCGGCGTCTAATCAGAGGTGTAACCTGTACGTCACTTACCTCAAAAGAGTTAGCACATATACAAATGGCATATTTGGGACATTAACTACTGTATTAGGTGGTGCTGGTGCAATAGTTACAGGTGCAGATACTGCTAGACTCTTATCCGGCTTAGCAGGTATATCGAGCGGAACAAGAGCTGAATTGAATCAGGCCATATTTGAATCGGTAGCGACTAGCGTGATCATCCCTGGAATACAAAAAAGTAGGGCCGATTTACTGAAAGAAATAGAAAATAAGCGGTCTAAACCATTAGACCAATACACAGTGGAAGGCGCTATGGCAGATGCAATCTCATATCATGGAGCCTGCAGCATGGACACAGGGATAGCTTATGCACAAAAGAGTATTCAATCATATGATGATATAGGAATACAAAAATTTACGACAATCCAGACAGCATTAACCGCTAGCCGAAATGTATCTGAATTATTGATAAATGGACCAATAACCTCTCCGGTCATTGCTGAGAAGGTCCTTGCAGATTTTTCCATTAAGCTTGATACATACAAAAGCAAGATTGATGCAGCACAGGCATCTCATCAATCGATTGATAAGCTCTACGCTAATTTAGTAAATGCGGTAAAGAAGGATGGTTCATGGGGTCAAGAAGCCATTACACTTGACGAACAATGGAAAATTGCGATGTTTAACTACTTCTCCGCTGCCGACTCTGATAAAGCAAATTATTTGAACCTTTTGGTAGCACAACAGATCGACGCTAGAGACTTTTCAAGAAGAATTGAAGAGAAGAATGTCGAGTTGCTTACCGAATTACACAAACTTAAACAATAGTGCAAAGCAAAGGTCCAGCAGTGGTGTTTACCTGTCACATTTGAATAATTACCGGGCTTGTTGTGGCAATTAAACTTTCACGACAAGGCCAGATCAACTCCGGCCTTATGCTACCGTACTCAGCTTCATTAACCCGCTTTCTGTTCCAGCTCCAGCTTACGTTGTTCGGCTTGCTGTAAAAGCTGATCCAAAGTTGCTCTGTTATAGACTTTGCCCTGATACAGCAGAGTTTCAATACTGCGGCTAGCTTTGATATCCAGCAGCGGGTTTTGATTCAGCAGCACTAGATCTGCTTTTTTCCCGACCGCTATGCTGCCGTAGTCTTTGTCCTGATGCATAAAACGCGCACCATTGATGGTGGCTGTTTGCAGAATGTGCGCCGGTGTTAAACCTGCCTGCTGAAACAGTTCCAGTTCGTCGTGTAAAGCCTGAGCCGGATAGACATAAGTGTTCAGCGCTGCCGAGTCACTGCCGGCCAGCAAAGTCACTCCGGCTTGTTGCAGATAAGGCAGTTGACTGGCGATCAATTGCTCTTTGTCTTTACGCTGTTGTTGCTGCTCCGGCGTTTCGTTGGCCATACGGTCAATCCGCCATTGATAGTTCGAGGTAAAATCTTTGGTCAGATACTTTAAAAACTCATCATGGCTATGGTCAGTGTCATGCAAATGCGCCAGTTGCCGCCCGCCAATTAAAGTCGGGGTCACAGCCACATTCAGCTGTTTTAACATGCGGTAGCCCAAAAGCGCCTGCTGCTGATCAAAACCTGTTTTGTAATGTTCTGCCGCCTGTTGATTGGTCAGAGTTCCTGCCCGCACTTGCGCTGCCACAGCAGCTTCATCGGCAAAACCCAAACGCAACAAATAAGAGGCGTGTTCAATACTGGATAAACCCGCTTCGGCTAATTGTTGAATGCTGGTGCCATAGGGCACATGGCTGGACACCAACAGACCACGTTTTTTTGCTTCCTGAATAGTCGCCAGATACAAGTCCGGCTGCAGGGTGTTTTCAGTGATCTTGATAAAGTCGACCTGCATCTGCTGCAACTTATCCATACCAG
>CAMLSF010000299.1 GCA_946482615.1 uncultured Chromatiaceae bacterium
ATCGTTCAGGAAGTCCGGGTTTTGGCCTTCATCTTCCAGCGACAAATCACCTTTTTCATCGTATTCAGTCACACGCTGGCTGTTCAGCAGATTAAATACATTGGCTTGCAGCAATAAACCTTTGGCCCAGTCAGGACGGTACGAGAAGCCTAAATCCACTGTGTAGGTCCATGGCGTGCGGCCAAACTGGCCACGTTGCGTCAGCTCCTGTTCGCCCTCTGCGTTGCGGCAATACAGGCTGGAAGCCGCATAACGCTCAAACACTTCATACTCAGGATCATCGACATCAAATGGGGTATACCCAAAACAGCTGACAGGACGGCCGGATTGCACCAGCAGGTTAGCCGATACCTCCATTTCTTCGTTTAGCTCGTAACCACCAAACAACTTAAAGGTATGGCGTCTGTCATTGGACAAATAGCCGTCTGTGCCATCAACAAAAACTTTATGGTCAAAGTCGTTGGTTAAACCCGGCGACTCAGATTCCAGCCAGCTGTTGACTAAACCTTCGCTGTTGCCCTGACTTTTCGCCCAGACATAGCTGCCTTGCATATACCAGCCGTTGCTGCTTGCGCGTTCAAAGTTAAACTCCAGCGCTTTGTAAGTACGTTTGTAGTCGTCCAGTTGCAGGTAAGAATTTGGCACTGTCACCCGTTGCAACACACCATCCCCTGCCACGTCCATATCCATTTCCAGATCTTCCCCCGGGTTCAGGATGATACAAGTGGCTAATGAATCAGAGTCAAAGTCGTCAAAGCCCTGATCTTCGGCAAAGTCGATAAAGGCCTGACGACCACAATAGTCATCGACACCGTTTTTCACTTCACGGTAAATAAAGCTGACGCCACCAGTCCATAAGTCAGATAACTCACGCTGATAACCCAGAATTAATTCATCCTGCAGCATAGGTTCTAAATTGGCCGAGGCCACAGTAGCCGGATCCGGTGAGCTGTTGCGACCACTGGTTAAGGTATCCCCCAACTTCTGGCCTAACTGCAGCGGTGCCTGAGTGGTGGGGTCTACCACACCGTCATACAGATAATATTCGGTGGTGACATATTGCCAGTTCGAAGCGCGGATATTGGTGTTGGCGGCGATAGGAATATAGTAACGACCGGCATTGGCATACAGCTTAGAGCTGGCATCGCCGTCTACGTCCCAAACAAAACCTAAACGCGGCGCTATCATGTCGCTGGCATCGACAAAAGACACACCATCGGCATTGAGGTTATCAAAAGACTCACTGCGGATACCTGCGTATAACATCAGGTTGTCTGTGACATAAAAGCTGTCTTCCAGATACAGAGCCGAGTTTTTCACTTCATAGCTGCCGGAAGGCGAAGTACGGGTGCGTTTGCGCACTACATGAGCATTGGCCGGAATATCAACACCGTTCCAGCTGTCTTCAAAATCAACCGGAGTATAACGGCGGTAAAATACGCCACCTGAATATTCAGCACCGGCAATACGGGAGGTAAAGGTTTCGTCGTCGTAACCAAAACGTAAGGTATGTTCACCAATACGCCATTCGGCATCTAAACGCAGTGCTTTACGCTCGTCGTTGTCCGGGCCAAATTCCAGCGAACGCACGTCGATATTGTTCCAGCACCCCACGTCAATCACATCGTCTGTGTCCTGGTCGTAAATATCCACTAAAGGACAATCATCGCCCGCCAGCGGATCCGGCGTAATGTAACCTGAGTCGTTGGTTAAACGCCCCAGCAAAACACCCAAAGTAAAGTCTTCGGTTAAATGGCCAGTGTATTTACTGATCAGAATTTCACCGCCGTTCCGTTCGGTGTAACGCACCCGCTCATTGCCATGACGGCCGGTAAAATACTCCTCATCCGGGTTCAGGTATTCGACATAGTCGGTTTCTTCAACATTACGAATACCTGTCACTTCCAGAATATGGTTGTCGGTAATGTACCAGTCGATTTTGGCCAGGCCATTCGGCGAGGTGTTTTCGCCTGCAGTGCTGCGATCACTGCTGTAGCTATCAAAACTGTCTTTCTTGCCTTCGAGTAAGCCGTAAAAAAACAGCTTGTCCTGCACAATAGCACCACCACCGGACAAGCTGTAAGACAACTCATCTTGCTCATCGGCCGAACGGTAAGCCGAATAATAACTGCGTTCGCCTGCTTCGCCGCTGCGGCTGACCACATCTTTGCCGGAGGCTGCTAAATCCGCCGGAGACCAGACAGTGGAGCCATTAAACTTCCACTCGTTGGTACCACGTTTGGTCACTATATTGACCACACCACCTAAAGCCCGGCCATATTCAGCACCAAAACCACCGGTTTTTACTTCCTGCTCACCAATGGCGTCAAAAGGCACACGGCCATAAGATAAAAAAGTACGGGCGTTGGTGACATCAAAACCATTGATGTAGTAGCCGTTTTCCGCCACAGAAGAACCACCAAAAGACGCCAGCTTGCCAAAACCGCTGTCGCCCCGCACTGTGCCGGGCGCGAGTAACGCCACATCGCTGATATCACGGCCTACAGGCAAACGCTCCATCTGAGCTGCAGTAAATACAGTGCTCGACTCCACAGAAGAGGTATCAATAGGACTGATGCTTGAACCCACCACAGAAATACGTTCTGTGGTGTCGTCACTGAAACTGACCGGAGTACCAGTGCCTATAGCCACATTGACTTCACGGGTTACGCCATTGGCAACTACCTGATAACGGCCACTGGGCAACTGGGAGAAATTAAAACGGCCACTGTTGTCTGAGGTCAGTTCGCGTTTTAAACCTGTTTCTAAGTTTTTCACCGAAATAGTCACACCTTTTTCGGTCTGACCAAAAATAGAACCTACGGATAAATCGGCATACGCCATATTCTGGCTAAGGGCTGCGGTAATAAGCGCTGCCAAAGCGGAACGGCGCAGGCATTTCAGCTTCTGTTGTGTCATGTTGTTAACTCCGGCTTGTTGCTACAGGTCCATGTCCGCCTGTTGTTATTATTATCGGGTCTGTCTGGTCAGCACCGGCCTCTGTGTGCCTTAGCGCTGACCACCCTGATTTTTAGTCCTCTGTGATAATAGAGAGTAAAAACCAAAGCTTATATATCCTGTTGGGGGT
>CAMLSF010000300.1 GCA_946482615.1 uncultured Chromatiaceae bacterium
CACCTAAAATAGGGGCTGGCGGAAACACCGAGTTATCCCATTTCACACTGTAATGAGTATGCACATGGTGATCACCAGCCAGCCAGTTTTTGCCTTGTTCCGGTTTTTGTTCTGGCTTTTGCACTGGTTGAACTTGCTGACAGGACGCCAACAACAAAGTCACGATACCAGCCAAGCCAATCTGCTTTTTATTCACTACAAAAGTTTTCACTCACTACACCTTACTGCTTATGAAACAGCCCCGACTCAACACAATCAGGGCTTTTTTCTAACTAGATCAGAACTGCACTGTTACCCCAGCCATATAAGTCCGCCCACTAAAGGTTGTGTTATAAGCTCTGTCGCTGGAATCACTGTACAACTCATCCCGTACATTGGTCAGGTTGATCGCTTCCAGGTTCAGTTTTATGCTGTCGCTTAAACGGTAAAAGGCAGAGAAATCGACGTTGGTCGTAGCATGGTAACCGCGCTCGTCATCGTCAATAGAACCACTTTCCACTGCTGTGATGTAGTCACTGCGGTAAGCCGCAGCCACACGGGCGCCCCATTGTTCAGCTTCGTAATACAGCGTGAAGTTGTAACTTTGTTTGGATAAACCAGGGAAAGCTTTGACTTGATCTTCACCTGAGTTTTCCACGTTACGATACAAGGTTGTACCGTCAGCCCAGGTGTAGTTGGCGATCACACCTAAGTTATTAAAAGGCGCTGGCAGGAAATCCAGATCCCGCTGCATCGCCAGTTCAAAACCTTTGATGGTGGACGAATCCGAGTTTTGTGGTGATGACACATTAAAAATGTCATCCACAGTTTTGCCTACAGGCAACAGTTGAGCTGGCAAACCCAGTTCGCTGTACACTATCTGCTGGGTTTCGGTGACAATAAAGTTATTAATGTCTTTGTAAAACACTGCAGCAGACAACAAACCTACATCTTCAAAATACCATTCCAGCGCTGTATCAAAGTTATCCGACTCAAAAGGTTGCAGATGCGGGTTACCCACTGAAATCTGGCCTATGTCATTTTCACCCAAAGAGGTTTGACTGACGTTGGCCGAAAACGCCATAGCCCCTAACGAAGGACGGGTCATGTTTTTACTCAGGCCGGTACGCCAAATCAGATCTTCAGCAAACTCATAGGCAATGTTCAGGCTTGGCAAATAGTCTGAATAATCGCGCACCATTTCTGTTGGAATGCCTTTCGACAAGCCCTTAGAGGTTAACTCTGTGGTGAAGTAACGCACGCCAAGATTGGCACGCAGCGGCATACCAGCCACATCGTATTCAGTGTCGTAGACCAGATAAGCAGCCTGAGTTTCTTCGGCTAAATCATAAGCCGAACTTTCGACTGTATAAGCCTCTGTTAAAGTGAAATCGGTCAGGCCATAAAAGGCCTGCAAGGCGGCCATATCACCTTGTAACCAGCTCTTGTCCGGGTGACCGTTAAAGACTTCAACCTGATCTGCCGTCAGGGTTTTTACGCCCTGATTCTGCGGAGTGGCTTTATTGGTTGGGAAATCCTGCGCCACCCGCTCAAAACCAGAGTTGGTGAACTTTTTATAGTTGGCACCAAATTTCAGGCTGGAACTGTCGGTTAACGCATAGTCAAAATCCAGTTTGGCATTATCAAAGTCGGAGTAGATAAAGTTCGACTGAAAGTACAAATCTTTGACTGTATAACCATCCAGAGTAGTGACATCAAAGTTTGGCGAATAGCTGTGACCATAGAACGAATCTTGGGTGAAATCAGTGATAATATTCACTTTTTTACTGGCTTCGATATTGAGCTTATTGACACGAGGCTGCTCGTAATCGGAAGAGCTGTGGCCCAGCATAGCGCTCATTTTTAAGTCGTCGGTTAAAGTCCAGTCTGCGGTTAAACTGGCCTGATTTAATACCGACTCGTTGTGGTCCTGACGGTTTTCATTACGCCAGGTGGCGTTTTTATAATCGGCGTAAATCACTTCTTTACTGCCGTTGTTGTCACGCCAAACCAGACTGTTGACCGTTGAGTTATCTTTTACCGCCATATGATGTTCAGACAGGTCGTTTTCCAGTTTGCCATGCATTAAATCCAGCACCAGACTGAAATCTGAATTGGGTTTGTATTGCAAAGCAGCCGTAATACCTAAACGGTTTTGATCATTTTCCCAGACTGAATAACGATGACCACGCGGGAACCATAATTCACCAGAATCCAATTCGGCTTGTAATGCAGTATTGCTGGCATCGGCGGCTTTTTTGCCCCCTTCACGGCGCCAGCGTGTGGTGTTGGTGCCGTATTCATTGGTAGCTCTGTCGCTGTAGGCCACAGACACCAGGGCACCAAAATCCGACCAGGTATTAGACAATAAAGCCGCGATACGAGGGTCAGTGCTGTCGGTGTTGCTATTGGTGCCTACCTGAGTGGAAATGGCCGCCTGAGCGCCGTCGTAATCAAAAGGTTTGGCGGTGCGTAAATTGACAGTACCAGCTATGCCACCTTCTTCCTGATCGGCAGAAAAGGATTTTTTCACATCAATTTGGTTAAAGAGTTCAGAGGCAAAAATATTAAAGTCAAAAGCCCGGGTGCGGGACACCCCACCACGTGCATCCATAGGCGAAGACGAAGTGCCCAAAGCTTCCATACCGTTCACCTGAACCCGGGTAAAATCAGGGCCTAAACCACGCAAAGAAATCTGACGGCCTTCACCGCCTTCACGGGTAATAGTGACACCGGGCACACGTTGTAAGGAGTCGGCCAGGTTCAGATCCGGGAAATCGGCAATATCTTCCGCCACTATTGAATCCTGAGCGATCATGGCTTCACGCTTCAGATCTTTGGCTTTAATAATAGAGCTGCGAAAGCCTTTGACTTCAATCACTTCTGTTTCTGCTGCTTTAGCTTCTGTAGTAGCTTGCGCCAGCAATACAGGGCTGTATAAAGCCGGAAAAGCAGCCAGCACGGCCAAAGCCAGATTACTCTTGCGAAGATTCGTCTTCATAATTAATCCATAATTCCTGTTTAGTTAAGCTGATTTAGTAAATCTGCCAAACGCAAAAGCGCAGCAGTCC
>CAMLSF010000301.1 GCA_946482615.1 uncultured Chromatiaceae bacterium
ACTGGTTGCCTGGTAAAGAGTTTAAAGCGAGACGGGATCAATCACTGCAAAAGTGACAGATTATTGTGAATAGCAAAGCCGGCATCTGAGCCGGTTTTTTTTCATGTAGAGGGGGGGAAATTTGATGGGGCTAATGGCTAAAAAGCATAAGTACTCTCATGTTATTAAAAATATAGTGTAATGCAGTGTGAGAACTGTTGCTTCTGGGGAAACCTCCCGATAAATTGAACAACATCTAAGCACAAGGAGTTGGAAATTATGCGTTTAATTGGGATCTTAATTACTGTCGTATCTGTGAGTGTGTTTTCAACTGAGCTATTGGCTCAAGAAAGTGAAATTAGTCGTGACATCATTGCAATGGGCTGTGAAAAAGATAAAACAGAGTGTTCAGTAGAGCTCAATGGTGAGGTTTTTGGCCCTGAAAATTGTCTGGCCAATACGCTAAAATTTAATCTGAAAAAGGATGCAAATGCAGAAGCTAGCCTGATGTTATTAAGCGCTGCTTTTCTGGCCGGTAAAAAAGTGAAATTTGTAATAGCAGCGGAATGTTATGACAAAGGTTCAACTGAATGGCCAACTTTTGATAGCTTTAAAGTGATCAACTAAGAACCCGCTTTTATCTCGCCATTTGTATAGGGACGTCACAAGGATGTTAAAGTTTTTGCTGCAGATTTTCTGGATTGGCCTGCTATTGTGGACCAGCTTTAGTCACGCCGGTGATTATAAAATTTACCATGATGAACATGGTGCGGTTTATCTGGAAGCACCAAAAAGCTTCACCCTGGTGAAAAGTCAGTATGCAGTTCCTATGCAGGTGCGACCTCATAATGGTCTATTAAGGTTATATGAGGTCGATGGTGAATGGCGCGTAGAGGCTTTAACAGAAGAGCAGTGGCGTCAACTGAATTTGTTTGAAGGCAGTCCTTTAGTCGCCAAAGTGCAGCTGGGCGATTTGGATGCAGATGGTATTGCTGATTTATTTATTGGTTTAAATGATCAAATTACCCCTTATTTAACTCTCAGTCAGTTACGTGCTGGCATGGCCTTGTACGCGGCAAGGGGGGAGCATAGTGCCGACACCGGGGCCAACTATTATTTATCGGATGACGATGGCGATGGCTTGTATCAACTTGAATCCAGTTACAGTGTTTATCCAAAATCTGCAGGCAGATTCAGAGCCATGGCGATGGCAGCGCCTGTGCTGGCTGTTGGGCAGACACAGGGCGAGTTCAGGGTGGATGAATCAGGAGCTGCCACTTATAACCTTCCTTTAAACATTCCAGCTGGCATTGCCGGGGTGCAGCCACAGCTTTCTCTGGTGTATAACAGCAGTGCTGGTGATGGCTATATGGGGGCAGGATGGAGTTTTAGTGGTGCTTCCGCTATCACCCGCTGTCCAAAAAACTTCGTCAACGACAATATCCAGGGCAGGGTTGGTTTTGATGCATCAGACCGTTTATGTCTGGATGGGCAACGTCTTATCAATACCAATGCTCCAGCAGCATCAGAGACTCAGGCTGAAAAGGACCGTTTATATTGGTCCGCGGCCAGCTATTACAAAGAGCTGTCTGATTTTACTATTGTCAGACCTCACGGTGCTGCAAGTCAGGGACCAAAAGCCTACAGCGTAGAGACGAAATCGGGGGAGATACACTATTACGGGGAGGTCAGTGCGGTCACAGGAACGGACACAAAAGGCGCATCGCTGGCCTTAACCCCAAAAAATGCGGCAGGCAGCACTGAAAGCGGCTCTGATGCGTTGTTTGAAGTCCCTGGCAGCACCACCGCCAGATTTTGGGCGCTCAAGGCGATTAAAGACGTAAAAAATAACTACATCCTGTTTAAATATGCCGAAGATCAGGCCAAAGGTGAGCACTTTTTAAGTGAGGTGCACTACACAGGGCAAGGCACCACGGCGCCTTTTGCTAAAGTGGTGTTAAATTATGCCCCGGCTCTTAAAAAGCGTATTGGTTATCAGGCGGGCCATCCTGCCAGCATGACGCAATTACTGAAATCTATTACTGTATTTCAGGATGGTATTCAGTACCGCCACTATCAGTTGAACTACTTTGAAACCGATGTGCTGGAAGAAAAAACCTACTTAACCTCGCTGCAGGAGTGCACGACGTCTGCTATCGCCAATTGCTATCCTGCTCTCAAGTTCGACTGGTTAAAGCCAGCGACAGTGACTACTACTATTAATACGGTCTGCGCCAGCAGTGATCCACTGGATTGTTGGGAGGAAGCAACAACAGATAACTACGTACCATTTTCGGCCACCACAACACTGCAGGGGACGTCGTCAAACCGCTATCATCACCAGATGATTGATATGAATGGAGACGGTTTTTCTGATTTAGTCTATCCGCTCAATAACAGATGGAATGTGCAGTTTGGCAATCAAAATGGTGCGTTTTCAACTGCTATTGTTTTGTCTGCTGTTGGTGCGACACCCAGGACAATTTTTAATATCAGCAACAACTACTTGCTACAGACTATAGATTATAACGGTGACGGTCAGCGGGACTTACTGGTCGCAAATAATGCCAGTAGTAACTGGTATGTAGTCAGCTATCAGGCTGCAAACGGTTCCAACTATTCCTGCTCCAAAGAGGCTGGTAGTCCTAAACTCTGTGAAGATGTAGCCGCAGGCCCTACTTATCTTGAAATCAATACCGGCAAAGTAGCTTATGGCCTGGATGGTGGCTCTTTTGTCGTTGATTACGATGGAGATGGCTTAGAAGACATTGTTTTTATCAAAGATGGCGTATTTCAGGCTTATGTGAACAAAGGGATGAGTGCTGGCACTCATCAGGGGTTTGAACACAAGCCTTTGGTTGGGTATTTGGGGGATATCGATAGTATTTATTATGACTTGCAAAAGCATAGTTATACGCCTGATAGTAAAAACTCCGCCATGTTGGATATTAATGGCGATGGAAAAACAGAGTTCCTGCTTAAAGTCTCAGTATCGCAATGTGATATGCCAGGTTATGACACGCCGGGTGAATGTCGCATGGAAGGCTACACCTGGAATATTA
>CAMLSF010000302.1 GCA_946482615.1 uncultured Chromatiaceae bacterium
TTGCCCAGTTACGTTTAATCCAGAAACTTCGCAAAAAATAAGCGGATTACTGCATACTAAAAAGCCACCTTAGGGTGGCTTTTTTATTTGCCCATTCACTGTAATTTCAGTTGGTTTCCGTTAAAATCGCCGCATAGTAATCAAAAGGATTGACTGATATGGCTTTAAACGTTGTGATCCTGGCGGCCGGTAAAGGCACGCGGATGAAATCTGCTTTACCTAAAGTGCTGCACAAAGTGGCGGAACGTCCTATGGTGCAACATGTGATCGACACGGCCCGTTCTTTGGGCGCAGAGTCTATTAACCTGGTCTATGGTTATGGCGCTGATCAGCTGAAATCCGCTTTGGGCGAACAGGACTTACATTGGGTGTTACAAGCCGAACAATTAGGTACAGGCCATGCAGTACAGCAGGCTGTGCCTCATATCGCGGATAACGACACAGTGCTGGTGCTGTATGGTGATGTGCCTTTAACCCGTAAAGAAACTCTGGAGCAACTGCTGGCGGCTAAATCTGCCGATGGTCTGGCGGTTTTGACTGTGCATTTAACCAACCCAACAGGTTATGGCCGCATGGTGCGTGAAAACGGCAAAGTGGTGGGTATTGTTGAGCAAAAAGATGCCACTGCCGAACAGCTGAAAATCACAGAAGTAAACAGCGGCATTATGGCGGTTCCTGGCAAACAACTGAAAAAATGGTTAAGCCAGTTACAGAATAACAATGCGCAGGGTGAGTTTTACCTGACTGACATCATAGCTATGGCGCATAAAGAAGGGGTGGATATTACCACAGCTCATCCTGCCACTGCTATTGAGACTGAAGGCGCGAATAACCGCGTACAACTGGCGCAGTTAGAGCGGGCTTATCAGGTGCGAAAAGCAGAAGAATTAATGTTAAACGGCGCCAACCTGCGCGACCCGGCCCGTATTGATGTGCGTGGCGACGTCACTGTCGGCAGCGATGTGATGATCGACATCAATGTGATTTTTGAAGGCAAAGTAGTGCTGGGTAACGGCGTGGTGATAGGTCCTAACTGCGTGATTAAAGATGCAGTGATAGGCGATCACACTGAAATCAAAGCCAACAGCATGATTGAGAAATCTTCAGTAGGCATTGGTTGCTCTGTCGGCCCTTATGCCCGTATCCGCCCTGATTCAGTGCTGGCGGACGACAGCCATGTAGGTAACTTTGTTGAGCTGAAAAAAGCCACTTTAGGTGTGGGTTCTAAAGCCAATCATTTAACCTATTTAGGTGATGCTGTGATTGGCAGCAAAGTGAATATAGGTGCCGGTACTATTACCTGTAACTACGATGGTGCCAATAAGTTTGTCACCACTATTGAAGATGGCGTTTTTGTTGGCTCCAACAGCTCTTTAGTAGCGCCTGTGACTCTGGGCCAAAACTCTACTGTAGGTGCAGGTTCTGTGGTCACAGCCAGTGTAGCGGCAGATGAGCTGGTGGTTGCCCGTTCGAAACAGCGTCATATCAGCGGCTGGAAAAGACCGGTAAAGATTAAGAAATAAGGCTCAGCAGAATTAAAACCCGTCCTTGTTGACGGGTTTTTGTTATGTGCATGGAAGAAGGGGATGCCACAACTGTCGGGAACAGAGTTACGACTATGGTGAGCCAAATTAAAACAACACCGACAACCAGCTCATCGGAAACAATACCTCAGGTGCAACCAAAGGCTGCTGGTGCAGACCAAAGCTAAGCCACTGCAATACTGAATCAAAAGCCAGTAGTAACAGCACCAGCACAATAAAGGCGGTAATAAGCTGCCGCAGGCCTGGTAATTGAATGGAGTCTGTTGTATTCATCGCTGCTCTCCCTGAAGTTCTTATACTAAGTCGGGTCTGGTTGCGAAATAGTTGGAAGCTTTACGAAAAAAAATCAGCACAGGTTCATTCGGACTTGCTAAAGTTCGCGCCAGACTCGCTTTGAAGGACTAGCACATGATCACCAAACACCTGATTCCGGCACTTGGCTTACTGCTATTGGCCTCCTGTACTCAATTGAATCATCTGGATATTTTCAGTCTGAAGCAGCAGGAGTTGCAGAGCTTATTGCTGGAGCAATTAGAGCAACAGCAAGGCAAAGGCAAGATGCTGGGCTTGCCTCTGACCTTGACAGTACGTCAGTTGGAGCTGCAATTAGCGCCGGAGAATAAACAACAAGTAGAACTGAAGCTGGCTATTGGCGCTGAAGTGGATGCGTTATTTAAACCCCTGCATACCGATCTGAATTTACACTTGTCGGCTTTGCCTTATTTTGACGACGAGAAAAATGCCATTTATCTGAAAAACTTAAACATTCTGGATTCCAGTGTCGGCAGTGGCAGCTCGCAGCTCAAACTGGCCCCTTTAAGCAACGAAGCCAAAGCTATTCTGACCCAGCTGTTGAATCGTCAGCCTGTCTATAAACTCGATTGCAACAAAGTGACTGAAAAAGTCTTATGTGGCATGCCTTTAACTTTAGTGTTGCAACCAGGCGAATTGCTGTTAAAACCTAACTACTCTGCTCAGTAACCACTGTTTTACCCGCAAGGCCCTCAATGGAAGGGCCTTTTAGTCTGTTTAATGTAAAGATATACCGATCTAGTTGCAAATAGTTCTCATTTAATCTAGAGTGGCGTCCACTAAATAAATGAGATCTATTCTCATTAACTGGAGCGCTTTATGTTTAAACTCAAACCTCTGCTTTGTTCTGCTGCTTTATTACTAACCTTTACTGCGACTGCTCATACACCTTATCTGGCCCCCGCCAGTTTTGAGCCTTTAGGTGGCTGGGTCACGCTGGATGCTGCTTTTGCGGAGAAGTTTTTTGTACCCGAAGTGGCTTTTGACCAAAGCGAATTTAAAGTGCTGCAACCGGACGGCAAAGCTGTGGCACCAAAAGAGCTGTTTTCCGGCAAAACCCGCATTGCTGTGGCGCACCAGCTGGAACAGGACGGTACTTATAAATTCAGTACGGGCCAACGATTCGGTGCTGTATTTCGTAGCTGGCA
>CAMLSF010000303.1 GCA_946482615.1 uncultured Chromatiaceae bacterium
TCTGAATGCTCAGGCATGCTGTGATGGCTGTGTTCTGGCATCATTTGATGTTCTGAAGTTTGGCTATGACTGATTGAATGATCCGGACCACAACATAACATAGCGGCAGCTGCCACTCCTTTAAACAGGAGTAAGCCGATAAGCATCAGTAAAGTCAGGCGGGAAAGTTGCCCGCGAGTTCTGTTCATGCCGTTTTGCTTGCCATAGTGCCAGATAAACCAGTGGCGTTACCCTAATACAAAGCCTGAAAAAACTCAAGGCCAGGACGGCCTTCAGCACAAATACAAAGTCTTGACTGAGCCTTTCTGGCGCGTCATTGTAGTGAGCAAAACAGACACCGGAACAGGGTAAAAATGTCAGTCACCAGCGAACAGGCTTTTTATGCCGAAATAAAACAGGCGTTAAAAGCCCGCCGTCAGCAACAGTGGGCAATGGCCTGGTCTCATCTGGAGCGGGCGCATATCCTGGGACAGCGGCAGTTTATGCTGCACCTGCAAAGCCATTGGCTGATGTTAAAACTGGCCGCTGAACAGTCAGACTGGACCGAAATTCGTGGCCAGGTTTTGCGTTTGTTGCTAACTCCTGTCGGACATTTAACAGGTCGTTTGCCTTTGGGAAACCCGGGGTCCAGCCGTTATGCTGTGTTAGAACAGCGGCCTGTACCTGAGGATTTACAGCCCTTGTTACCTGACACAACACAGCAATCAGCTAAGGGCTGACTGAAAAATTCTGTGGTATGTTTTTAGTTAAGAGTGAGTTGCCTGCGAAGGAGTGCATTTATGCAAGTTGCTTCAGTCCCCCACAATGAACAAGACAGATTAAAAGCGCTGCTGAAATTACAAATCCTGGACACTGAACCTGACAGTGCTTTTGATTTGGTCACGTCCTTAGCCAGCAGTCTGTTTCAGGTGCCTATAGCTCTGGTTTCTCTGATCGACGAACAGCGGCAATGGTTTAAGAGTAAACAGGGACTGGAAGTCTGTCAGACGGACCGCAAACTGGCGTTTTGCGCTCACGCTATTTTACAGCCAGATATTTTTATCGTCGAAGACGCATCAAAAGATGAACGTTTTGCCGATAACCCGCTGGTGTGTACTATCCCCAATATCAGGTTTTATGCCGGTTGTCCGCTGATCAATGAGCAGGGGTATGCCTTAGGCACCTTGTGTGTTATTGACCGTGTGCCCCGCAAGATGACGGAGCACGACAAAACCCTACTGCGCAAACTGGCCTTGATGGTGATGGAAAGACTGAATGAACACAAACAAAAACTGCAAACCGAACATAAGCTGCAATTGCTGGATTTATTGCTTGATTCTATTCCGGACGCTTTAGTGGCCTGTGACAGTGAAGGGCAACTGGAACAATTTAACAAGGTAGCGCGGGACTGGCACGGTGTGGACGTACGGCAGTGTGATTCAGAGTTATGGAGCCATTATTACGACTTGTATGAAGAGGATGGCCGCACCGTATTACCAACAGAACGTATTCCGTTGTTGAGGGCTTTTCATGGTGAAACTGTGGTGGCACAGGATATTTGTATCAAAGGCAAGGAGCAACCACCCCGCTGGGTGCGCTGCCGCGGTGAACAGCTTAAAACACGTTCAGGTCAGTTGTTAGGGGCCTTAGTGCTGATGCATGACATCAGTGAACAAAAGCAGCTGGAGCAGATGAAAACAGACTTTATCTCCACCGTCAGCCATGAATTACGCACCCCCATTACGGCTATCAGTGGTGGTCTGGATTTGGTGATCAATCAGGTACTGGGGCCTGTGCCTGAAAAAGCCTTAGCCATGCTGAAGGTGGCCAGCCAAAACAGTAAAAGACTGCAGTTGCTGGTCAACGATTTGCTGGATATGGAAAAACTCAGTGCAGGGAAAA
The DNA here is from genome assembly GCA_946482615.1 of uncultured Chromatiaceae bacterium. The sequence continues at coordinate 1,882 of CAMLSF010000303.1, forward strand.
TGGATTTTTATTTGCAACCTTGTGATTTAGCTGAAGAATGTCAGCAGGCTGTTGCGCAAAATCAGCCTTATGCCGATAAGTTTGGTGTTGCTTTGCGGGTACTGAATACTGAATCTGTTCAGATGCAACTGGATAGCCACAGGCTGCAACAGGTGCTGAGTAACTTATTATCTAATGCTATTAAATACTCAAAAACCGGTGCTGAAGTCGTGCTGAGTTACGGCCTGCTGGATGACAAGATCCGCCTGCAGGTTGAAGACAAAGGTGAGGGTATACCACTGCATTTTCAGGAGAAAATATTTCAGCGTTTTGCTCAGGCCGATGGCTCTGATTCCAAGGCTAAGTCCGGCACTGGTCTGGGTCTTGCTATCAGCAAAGCTATTATAGAGTCGATGAGCGGTACTATTGGATTCCACTCAGTGCCTGGCGAGGGCACAGTGTTTTATTGTGATTTTCCCCGCCCGGCCCAAACTTAATCTGCTGTCTGATAGCTTGCCAGTATATGGGTCTCCAGCACAGCAGGTTCAAAATACTGCTGCCGTATTGCCAGATAGTCAGGATGGCTAAAAAAACTGTCCATCAGCTGTTGGCTGGCAAAACTAATGGTAAAAACTCTGTTGATGGCTGTATCCGCGGGTTTCAGGCTTTTCTGCACCATAAAATCACAGCCAAAATCGCCCTGATGCTGATGCAACAAAGGCGTCATTAAACGGCGATATTCAGCGTAAAGCTCCGCATTGCTGACCTGAAGGCCGACCAATAATTCCACTGCCATAGTGTGTTCCTCAGTTTGAAAACCCCGTCACTTTAACCTGCAATAATGCCCGGGAAAAGTGCTGTGTGGTATGTTAAGTCGGATCAGCCTCAGCAAGAAGATCAAATAATGCGCTGACTGAAGGCGCCTGAATTTTCACTACACAACTTTGGGCTAAAGCAAAAAAATGCGCCTGAACCAAAGTGGTCAGCTCCGGCAGTTCAAACTGCCTGACTGATGCCGCTAAAGAGCTGTTATGCTGGTTTAACTGCTGTAAAAGATAAGCCTGTCCTGTGGCATCAATCAACAGATCTTCAGGGGTGAAATAGGCCTGCTGCAGCTGGAACTGATGCTCAAAA
>CAMLSF010000304.1 GCA_946482615.1 uncultured Chromatiaceae bacterium
GTTTTGCGACATGATTGAGTACAAACCGGATTACACCCAAATTAATGTATCCTACCTGAACTTAGCAAAACACCAGACCAGAGGGGTAGATTATGCGCTGGATTATCGGTTTGATTTGCCAGCCACCGGCATGCAGATGAGTGTCCGTAGCAATTGGAGTCGCCTGCTGCAGCGCGATCTGCAGTCCGATGCTGCGACTGAGACTGTGCACACCTTAGGTGAGATGGCTTTCCCTAAATGGCGTGGCCGCACCAGCCTGAGTGCCTGGACCGCAGATCTGAATCTGAGCCTGACCGCACATTACATTGGCTCACAGACCCCTGATTTAGCACGGGATCCGGCCGAGTATATAGTGACAGGGACAGGCAGGCTTTGGTATTTAGATCTGGGGCTGGGCTACAACCTGACTACTGAATCCAGTGTTAATCTGTATGTATCTAACCTGTCAGACCGGGAAACACCTCAGGTTCCGGGTGCCAATACAGGTGGGGCCAGCTGGGAAATGGGCTATACCGCAGGTCTGTATACGACCTTAGGTCGCTATTATACTCTGTCGTTTAATCATAAATTCTGACCTTGAGTTATGCCCGCCATCAGGCGGGCTTTGTTGGACTATCAATGACAATTCTGACTGCTATTCTGAATAAATTCCGGACTTTATATAACTTAATCAGCCTGCGTGATCTGGTTGTAGTCTTTCTGCTGAATACACTTGGGGCCGTCTTAAATGCCCTGCATTATCTGTTGGTCGACGGGGTGGATCTGACAACCTTTTACGCCAACATTGGTGAATACATCAAAGTCTATAACCTGCTCGGTTTTGCTTTGGTGCTGTCCTATTTACTGCTCTCCCCGGGCCCGGATGCTCGTTTGAGTTTCTGGCGGGTATTGGCTGTTGGCGGCCTGGCTTTTGCGATCTGTCTGCCCATCAGTTTTTTGATCTATCCCTGGGACGGCAGAATAGTCCATCCATTGCTTGCAGCTTCAACCTACATTATGGGTAAACTGCTGCTGTCTGCCTGGGCCATTTTTGCCATCATTTATATCAAAAGACGCGAATCACAGCTGCAATTCCAGTATTTACGTAACCAGATCGACGAAACAACGGAGCAGCGTGATAAAGCGGAACTGGAGCTGCATTTACTGCAGGCACAACTGGAACCACATTTTTTCTTTAATACCCTGGCAAACCTGCATAATCTGATCGACATAGACAGAGACAGAGCCAAACTGTTGCTGGAAGAACTCACCTGCTATTTGCGTTCCACCATCCCTCAGTTCAGGCAGCGTTTTATTCGTTTGCACGAAGAGCTGGATATTGTCCGGCGTTACCTGAATATTCAAAAAATACGTTATGGCCATAAACTGACATTCAACATTCAGCTGGATGACCAGGCCGCTCATCACAAGGTGCTGCCTATGGCTATTTTATCTTTGGTAGAAAACGCCATTAAACATGGCATTGAAAAAAGCCGTCTGGGGGGCTGCATTGAAATCAAGGCCCATGTTGAAGGCAATCGTCTGCACATTGCGGTCACTGACGATGTTGCCTTACTTGGTAATTTACGCCCCGGTACTGGCATTACCAATCTGCTGGCCAGGTTGGACAAGGTTTACGCCGGCCGCGCCAGATTCAGTATCAGCACTGAACAAGGATTGACATGGGCACAACTGGAGTTTCCGCTGGATGACTAAGCTAATTATTGCTGACGACGAACCTATTCTGCTCGACAGCCTGGCTCATAAACTAAACAAATATTGGCCTCAGGCTAGTATTGTTGCACGCTGCCTTTCTGGTGAAGAAGCTCTTGAGGCCATTCAGGAGCATCAGGTGCAGGTTGCGTTTTTAGATATTCAAATGGGCAAAATGACTGGTATTGATGTGGCTTTGGCAGCCCAACAGCGCTGCCATTTTGTCTTTATTACCGCTTTTGATCACTATGCTGTCTCAGCCTTCGAAACCGGTGCCATTGATTATTTGCTGAAACCTTATTCGGATGAGCGCCTGCAGGCCTGTATATCGAGAGTAAAGCAGCGTTTGCATAGCATGCCTGATGATATCAGCCTGGTGTTGCAGCGCTTGCAAGCTAAGGTGAGTGCCGATTATCTGAAACGGCTGAAAATACAAATAGGGAATCGCATCTGGTTGATTGCTGTGGAAGATATTTTGTATCTGCATGCGTCCGGCCGTTATATCAAAGTGGTCACCAAAGAACGGGAAGCCTTACTGCGTATGCCGTTAAAGTCTCTGTTAACCCAACTGGACCCTGAGTTTTTCTGGCAAATCCACCGCAGTATAGTTATTAACCTGAAACATCTGGATCATGTGAACACCAGCGAGCCGGATCAATTTCAGGTCTACATCACAGGGGTAGGAACAGCTTTGCCAGTAAGCCGCAGCGCCCAGTACTTGTTCCGGCAACTGCCACAGGATTAACGATGAAACTATGGATAACGCTTGGCATAGCAGTGATACTGGCCGGATGTAGTAGTGTGCCGTCAGAGTTATTACCTGAACAGCAACAACGCACTGGTGTGCATTTTACGACAAAAACTCATCACTTAACCGCATCGCCCTGGGATCTGCGTTATCAGCAGATCACCACCAGACATCAGGCTGAACTGGAGCAGTATTTACCGCTGTTTGAACAGGAACTGCAGAAGTTGCCCGCTGCTTTATTAAAAGTATCCGGGCTGCAGGTGGTCGCCTTCGTCCGGCAGCTCAAAGTGGCAACCCAACCCAGAGCTGCAGTACCAGACTACAACCATGAAGTGTTGTATTACGATATCAGCCCCGAAAGCGACTCCTATCTGCGTCATGTGGTACACCACGAGTTCTACCATATGCTGGAGCAACAACTATACGGCAGCGCGTATTACCAGGACCCACAATGGTTATTGCTTAACCCTGAAGGCTTTTCTTATGGCAAAGGTGGGGCCGCAACCCGTCAT
>CAMLSF010000305.1 GCA_946482615.1 uncultured Chromatiaceae bacterium
CGGCGGCAAGTGAACGAGACCCCAGGAGCATAGTAGTCCTATGTGACTGGGGCGAGAACATGCAGCCAACAAAGCTACAGCCTCAGTTACGACGGGTCAATAAAACTGCTGATGGTTAGCCGACCTAATCGTGGGTCGGCTGATAAGCTGGTGTCTTTAGTGATCACGCCGCTGTGCAGCAGATGGCGGCGATATACAATCAGCCGGTTAAACACCCCTTGTTGCTGATGGATTTGTTCAAACAAGGGGGTGTCGCCCTGAATATAGCCATCACTCACTTTTGGCAGGTCGGGACCATTATTTTCGCTCTCCAGTGAACGGTAATACGCCAGAGTGCGGCTTTCATCTATGGTTTCAAAGCCTGTTTTGCGATGCCGGTAAAAGGCTGTGCCGCCCTGATCACCCTGAAATAAATAGTGCACTGCAGCCAATGCGTGTTTTTCTGTGGTATCAAAATGAGGGATACGTTGCAGCAGCTTGAGTTGTGTTGGTGGCGTAGTCACCAAAGACAAATGACAGACAGAAAAACCAAGCTGAGTCGCAGGCAGTTCAAAATAGTCAATCAAGCTCTCCTGCAGGCTGTGCAACATAAAGTGCTGGTAGGCCTGTGGTGCCGCGGCTCTGATACCGGGGTAATAAGGTGAATTGGCCAGAAACTTTTGGCTGACGGCAAAGTCCACCAGGCTTTGTGGCTCAGGAACAAAGTTATCCACCACCAAAAGAGGTGATTGTTCCTTGCCTATGCTCAGCCTGGTGATCTGCATTAGTTTTATCAGCTTAGATTCGACGGGCAATACTGCCGTAAAAAGTCGCGGTGCGATGGCAATCTGTCGACCGCAGCGTTAATGGTCTCGCGAATACTCTGCAGATGACGGCTTAATTCGCCCTGACCTAAACCCGCTACCAGTTGGTGATAACTTTGCGGTTGCAGCCGTTGCCCTAACATTACATGACTCCAGGATTCCAGCCGGAACATTTCATCACCTGTCTGGAAGGCATGAGCACTTTCTCTGAATAATTCCATCCGGTGTGCCAGCGTGTCCGGAATAGTCATAGTGCGGCAATAATCCCAAAACGGGCTGTCGTTACGTTCGGTCTGATGGTAATGCAGAATAATAAAATCGCGGATTTTTTCCACTTCGGTAATAGACTGCTGATTGTATTCGTCCATCAGAGCAGGCGTGACGCCATTAAAAGGAAAGAGCCGTAACAAACGGATAATGCCACTCATAAACAGGAAAATACTGGTCGATTCCAGCGGCTCAATAAAACCACTGGATAAACCAACGGCGATACAGTTTTTATTCCAGAGTTTTTTCCGCCGGCCCGTCTGATAATGCAGTACCCGTGGTTCAAACAAGGCCGGAGCTTCCAGTCCATCCAGCAAACGTTGTTTCGCCTTTTCATCCGATAAATAATCGCTGGCGTAGACCAGGCCATTACCTACTCTGTGCTGCAATGGAATTTTCCACTGCCAGCCGCTGTCGTGCGCTATGGCTCTGGTATAAGGATGCATGGTTGGGCCAGGTTCTGTTTGCACGACCACGGCTTTATTGCAGGGCAACCAGTGGTCCCAGCGGTCATAACCTGTGTTTAAGGTTTGTTCGATCAGCAAAGCCCTGAAACCTGTGCAGTCGATAAATAAATCCCCTGTTATTTCCTGACCTGATTCCAGCACTAAAGAGCGGATATCGCCATTGACATGCTGCTGCACCTGAGCAATTTTGCCTTCAATACGCACAGCACCTAAGTCTTCACTGAACTTACGGAGAAAGCGGGCATAACGGCCAGCATCCAGATGGTAGGCATAGTTGATAGTCGACTTCTCGGTTTTGCCAAATTTATGCTGCTTAGCCGCCTGCAATTCATAACAATAATCACCAAAAGGCGCGTCAACGCCCTGAGTTAAACCATGTAAATAATAATGCTGGAAGTCGGTTAAAAAACTGCCTTTGCCTGTGACACCAAAAGGGTGGAAATACTGATCGCCTGTCCGGCCCCAGTTTTCAAAAGAAATAGCCAGTTTGAACGTCGCATCCGTGGCTTTCATAAACTCCTGTTCGTCTATACCCAACAGGTTGTGAAACAGCAGCACAGGAGGCACAGTTGACTCGCCAACCCCTACAGTGCCAATTTCTTCGGATTCAATCAGCACCACTTCAATCAGACCTTTCAGGCGTTTGGACAAGGCCGCAGCTGCGACCCAGCCTGCGGTGCCGCCACCTGCTATCACTACTTTTTTCACTTGTTGCATTGTCTGTCCCCCTGTGATCTTATAATTTTTCTAGCGGTTTAATCTGTTTAGCAACATGGCGCGTAGTTGCCTTGCCTGCATTTCGTCCAGTTCACCCAGCACACCACGGGCCTGTTCCGGCAAGTGCTGTCCGGCTTTTTTCGGATCGTCAAACACATAATGATTCAGTACGGCCTGCCAGGCTTTGCGTTCATGTTCTGGTTTATCCCGCAGGCATAACAGCGCGTGGTATAACAAATTCATACCTGAACCTGTGTAGCGGGGGGCTGTGCCCCACCAGTAGTTGATCAGGATATTAAAGGAGCTTAAGCCCTCCACCTGATGCCACCACATACTGGGTAAATATAAGGCATCGCCCGGTTCCAGTTCAGCAATTTGGCCTGCTGCTATAGCTTTTGGAAAATCAGGAAAACGTGCTAAGTCCGGCTGGTCAAAATCCACCATGCTAATGACCTGACCACCTGGTGTTGGTTCTAAAGGCCCTGGATACAAATGGCTGATCTGATCCGGTGGAAACAAAGTAAAACGCCTTTTCCCCAGCACACAACAGGCCAGATTTTCCGAGGAGTCATAATGGCAAGCCGCCAGGGATTTATTACCCAGCCAGATACTGACTCTGTCGGGTTCTGTCTCATAAGGCAGATCCGGTTTGGGCAACTGAATATCATTGT
>CAMLSF010000306.1 GCA_946482615.1 uncultured Chromatiaceae bacterium
TGAAAGTTGTAGTTCGAGAAATAAACCACAACCCTGATGCTGGTTGATAAACACAGGCTCCAGTCTGTGGACTGCTACACGGGAAATGCTTTGTTGTTGCGTCAGCATCAGCTGTTGTTCACTGCTCATAATCAGCTGCTGCGCTGTGGCTAAGGCCTGATACTGCTCACTGCTATTGAGTGGCTGCTTGTGCTCTATAAGCTCTGTTAAAGCTGGCCAAAACCGCTGCTGTGCTTGTTGTACTTGTGCTGTTTCACCCAACCAGAGAACGGCTTTGGCCGAAGAGCAGCCTTGTTGGGCAAAAGTCAGTTGGTCACGATAAAACAGTTGCACCAGTTGCTGCAACTCTGTGTCATCGGCAGCAAGCACAGCCTCTGCGCCCAATAAGCATAAAGAGAATTTGTGACCAAAACTCAGCTCACGGCCGTGGGCTGGCATCACTAATTGACGTTGTGCCTGGATGGCCTGATCCGAACCCCACAAGACCCGACCATCTACCTTGTTAATCAATGCTTTGAGTTCAGCGCTATCATAACTGCACTGCACCAGTTGAAAACGGGCGTTTTGCACCGGGAACATTTCGGCAAGAGCCCGGATTTTGTCTATCAATACCGCTGTGCTGCCGCCGCTGCGGCTGGATAAACGAATGACGTTTTTATTGCCACAAAGCAAACTTAAAATGCCTGAGTAGACAAATAAGCTGTCGACATTGGCGGGGGCGCTGTGAAATACCAAACCTAAAGGCTGGCGGATAAACTGCTGCGAATGCTGATAAGGTGCCAGCAAAGGTTTTAAATTGGCCTGCCGTAACCAGAAACCCAAAGCTATTAAATCCGGAAAATCCCGGCTTTGAGGTGCTTTTAATAAGGCTTCAGACAAGGCCTGACAATAGGCAAAATCCTGCTCTGCAAAAGGTTGCTGCAGTTCAGCAGTGGTAGTCGCAGGGTTTAATAGAGTCCAGCTCACGCAGTGGTTCCCTCTTTGGCTGATGGCGCAAAAGTATCACTACAACCCCGGGCTTCGGCCTGCGGCAAGCGGCCTAAAATATGAAAATATTTACCCATACGGCCACAAGGGCAGTTGTCTTCGCCTAACAGCACAGCTCTGTCTTCTGATAACAAACTATGGCCAGGATAACTACGTGGTAAGGCAGAGAGTAACTGCAGCACACCTTCTTCACCCAAAGCAGCTGTTTGCCAGCTACCCGGTGTACGCACCAGTACATCAGCGTAACTGGGGCAATGCAGATGGCCTTGTTCACATTCCACAAAAATAGCACCCACTTGTTCGACCATACCGTAAAAGTTATGCACTTTGCTGATACCTGTCTGCGCCAGGACCTGCTGTTTAAAAGTGGCATTGTCGACGGCCTGGTCCTGCAGTTTTTTCCAGCCGCCGCTATGCAGTAACACCGCCTGCGGCAAGGAAATAGTCTTTTGTTGCTGTTTTAATTGCTGAATAAAAAACTGCCAGACCATAAAAGTAAAACCAAACACAAACACGGGGCCGTCGCCAAATTGCTGACAAAACTGCTCCAGGGCTTCAAAGTTAATGCTCATATCGTCATTCAGCACATAACAATGATTACGGCCCATAAAAGACAAACCCTGGATCCCAGCGCCGCGGGCGGAGAAATTGCTGCGATCTTTAATCACGCCAGGATGGTCGATGATCAGCATAGGCAAACGGGCTTTGCCCAGCCAGTGCTGCATAATTTTCACCAGAATTTTGGATTGAATGGCCGCTGTGGCGCTGTCGAGCACAATACGGGATGGGGTGCCTGTAGTGCCACTGGAATACAGCACTTTAAACACCTCCGCATCCGGCACAGATTGCAGTTTTAACTGCTTAAACAGCCGCACCGCCAGATAAGGCAGTTGTGCGGTTTGGTTTGCTGTTACAAAAGCAGGCCACTGCGCCTTCATCAGGTGCTGATAGGGGGAGCAATGCTGCTGATGATGCAACGTCAGCGCATTGAGTTCAGCCAGCAATAACGGCTGTTTTTCAGCTGCGCTTAAACTATAAGGCTCATGCTCAATCAGCATCTGAAGTCTCCATCGCAAGCGATAGCAGCGTCTGATAATCAGCTTTGCCGTTGGCAAGCACAGGCAAGGTATCCAGTTGCAGTACTTTAAATAAAGCAGGGTGCAGCTGCAGTTGTTCGCGTAAATGCTGTTGCAGCTGTTCTCTGAGTTCAGGTTTTTGGGCTGTGTAAGCCACTACTAACAAATCGTCCTTACCAGCACAGCAGACAGGGTCTGTGAACATTGCAAGTTGTTGCTCCAGATGATCCAGCTGTAATCGCTTGCCCTGAAGTTTTAAAAAACGGCTTAAGCGCCCGACAATACGGTACAAACCATTGGGCAGACGTTCTGCTAAATCTCCGGTGTTTAATTCCGTCAGCGCAGTATCACTGCTTAAATCGGCCGCTGATGATGCATAACCTAACATCACATTAGGACCACGGTAACAGAGCTCGCCCTGCACCAAATCTGCGGTGATCAGCGTTTTGCTGACGGGATCACGCAGCAGCAATTCACCTTCCGGAATAGCGACACCAATACAATCGGCATGCTGTTGCAAAAGCTCCGCTGGTAAATAAGCGATACGGGCTGTGGCTTCGGTTTGGCCATACATCAGATACACCGGCTTTTGCAGCGTACTGGAGAGTTGCTGCACATAGTCCGTCAGGCTGCTATTGAGTTTACCACCGGCCTGAGTCAGATAACGCAAAGCAGGGCGGGGCATACGCTCCAGCCGCAACTGCCGATACAGCTGATAACTAAAAGGCACGCCATGTAAGCTGCTGATATGAAAATCCCGGGTTTGTTGCCAGAAGTCTTTGCTCATTAAAGGTGCTTCTGTCAGTAATACCGATGCGCCCCG
>CAMLSF010000307.1 GCA_946482615.1 uncultured Chromatiaceae bacterium
TGGGCTGGGTTTCACTTAACAAACGCACTAATGACAGACCATCTGTCATATCACCATAATGCAGGTAAAAGTTATTTTTTACTTCCTGCGGTGTTTCAACCAAATCATGGATCCGGTCGAGATTTGGCAATGAAGTTCGGCGGCGCAAACCGTGCACCTCATAGCCCTTCTCTAACAAAAATCTTGACAGGTACGCGCCGTCTTGTCCTGTTACACCAGTGATCAAAGCAACTTTTTTAGTCATTTTTATAGTTCCATTTCGAGTTGAAACATTTTTGCTTCTATGCCGAACTCATTTAAGCGCGAATAAATACTTACGATGTGATCATAAAGAGAATAGTGATCACTGGCCCACTGTATGGCTTTCATCCGATCTAACTCCTGGTTACTCAGTACATAACAACGTGCCGGAAAGTCTATGCCAAACATCAGCTTAAGATTAAACAAACAGGTAGAATGCAGTCCTGTAATCCAGCGAGGCTTCAGGGACTGCTCTACCAAATGCATCTCATAAGGTAAATCATTGGTTCTGATTTCGTAGCCTAAATCTGCTAAATAATGCTGTTTTACTGTCACATCCTCTGCGCGGTGAACGTAATAAACAGCGCGGGCAGACACTGGACAATCAGCCAAAGCATCTTCAACAGCTTTGTTATACAGAGCTTCAGAAATAATGCCTTTTTCGACCACAGGCGATCCAATAAAGTGCCACTCATCCTGTTCGACCGCAGAGAATCCATTCATCAAGGCACGAAATTCATTTTTTAATCCAGCCGAAGCAAACCCTAAATCATAAATAGAAAAAATACTGACTTTTTTCTGCTGCAGAGCTAGCCCTTGTGCTTTTTTTATTTGCTGCGCGAAATCTCTGCGAACAGGATCGGACTGATACATGCTCACAGGCAACAAAAAGTCGTTCGGCTTTAATACAAAATCATGTAAAGCTAAGGTGGCTGCACCATCATCCACCAAGACTACCTGTTCAGAGCTCACAGCACAGGCGATATCCTGCATCCATTGCTGGCGTATATCTCCTATCAGCACTGCATCAAAATTTATTGTAGTGAACTCCGTAGCGAGCCATGAATAGGAGGCTATACGTTCAGTTAAATCGCCTTGCTTTTGTAGTACAACATTAATCACTCGGGCTGGCGGAAAAGTTGAGTACAACAGGTTCAGTTGTTTTCCTGAATTGATACAAGAAGATGAACCATCTGCAACAATGACAGGCGCTGTGATGCCGCAACATTTGAGGTACTCAACAGCGCATAAATACTGAAAAGGCGAAGATACTAAAACCAGTATTGGTTTTATGTTGTCTGTGTTTTGCATATCAGTCCCTCACAACTTTTGTCACTGCTTTTGTTAAGTATCAACTTTATAAATCTTTGAAGTTGACCAGCCCCTGTAGCTGTTCAGAAATACCAGAAGAAAAATCGTTCATCTCCTCAAAACCAAATGATCTGAGTTGTGCACTGATTTGCGGTAGATAGGACGAACTAATCACGACAAAAGTTTGTGTTTTATCCAGCACCGAAGCATCAGGTTTTACTACAGGTAAGTCGTGAAAACTGCCGCCCCATTTTGTTGGGTTATTGTCGATAACTCCCTTAATCAACAAGTCCGGCATCGCGTCTAAAGTTTGCAATGCGGCAGTGCCCGAGCCCCATAAATAGACAGAGCGGCCTGCCGCTTTTTCAATAATCTCCTTGCACAGATCTTTGCCGATATGGCGGAATTTCTCCACTCTGGAGTCGTGACGGCGCCAGAGAAAATATTCATTATCTCTGGCGTTACCTTCATACAAAAAATAAGGCAACTTATTTTTCCAGGCAATATAGTGAAAACTGAGCTGATCTCTGCGGCTATGCAGTGCTATTTCTGCCCACCAATCATACATAGCGCGCATCAAGTCTGGTTTCATATGCCGTCTTACCAGCACACAGGACATGACACCTCGCTGGTCCAAACCAGCATTGTTTTCAGGAAAACCCAGCAACTTGTACTTCTGCATTTGCGCCCGAATTACGGCCGGGTCATCATAGTTGCCTTTTATCAATGCCTCGGCCTGCTGGTAAGTACATAACACCCGTTCCGGCATCTCCCAGGTTGCAAAATCACTGTCAGCCAAACCTTCTGTAACCAAGTTTCTCAAATCTCCACGCGGTAAAAGGTTTGCATCCATCCAAATACTGTATTCGTACTCAGGAAAATATTCGTGGGGCAATACTTTGACGCGGCGGGCCAGACGCACCGGATCTCCTTGTGAAAACTTATACTCAGCCTCTGTGAATGGCCTTATAGTCCAGAAATCGCTGGTTAATTCAGGATTGTCGGTAAAACAGACATAATCTGCATCTGGCGTAATAAACTGTGGTATACGCAACTGGTCGTAGTGTCCGGCAATTGCAGTATAAACCACCATTTTTTCCGATTTATGCATACGAGACTCTCCGGTGAAATTCAGGTTCTGGCTTTGTCATGGGAATCATCTGCTGTTTCGGTCATATCAAACGCCGGGTCATATTGATGATATCGGCAGTACAGGGACCTGGCTTTAAACCAAATCGCTGTCTTAACGCCTGGCGTTGAAACAGATCTGTCTCCCGTGAAGCTGGGTTTATCAATCGGAGTAATTCACTCTCCAACTGCCGCTGATCGGTCACAACAGGCCCAAAGACAAAATCAGTATCGTCAATAAGAGGCGCCCCTCTGACGCCCAGATAATCGGGCTTGTCATACTGGTAATAAATTACAGGTTGCGGCAATAATAAAAAATCCAGTACCACAGAGGAGTAATCACTAATCAGACAACAGGCATCCGCCAACCAGGGGTAAATATTTTTTCCGCTTGGATAGAAGTAAATGTGCGGATAATCCTT
>CAMLSF010000308.1 GCA_946482615.1 uncultured Chromatiaceae bacterium
CTAAAATACTAATCTGCCTGTAAGCATAAGCCTGATTTGCAAAAGGATACCCAGAAGGGCTGGACCCACTAAATGTCAGGTTACCATCCAATGAATTAAGAGAGCCATTAGAGGTTGATGCGCAATAAGTACCTGCAGCACAAAAATCATCGGCATCGTAATTAATCTGGCCTAAAACAGCCGAAAAGTCCTTCAGGCTTTTTTCTGTAAAGGGTAAATCACTGTCAATATGGCCGAGTTGTAACTCCAACTCCCAGTCACCAGCCAGTGTTTCTGCACCTGTTTTATTCACAGAGGCTGCCACATCCAATTGAGTTTCTTGCTGAATCAACGCCAGTAACTCTTCGCCAGCCTCACCTTTGGCCAGATCACAGCCATACAGCAACACATCAGCACCGTCTGCTAACGCACCTTTTAAGGCTGCGAAGGTGTCCATTTCCTGTTTTAATGCTGCAGCATCGACTTTGTGATTCCCCAACTGCAATACACCGCCCTCTGCGTGAGACACGATGTGCAGCGCCTTCAGGTTTTGATAGGCGCTTAATATCTGTTTTAACTGAGTTAATCCGGGTTGATTAGCATCCAGTTCGATAATTTCTACACCCGGTTTAATACCACGGTAAAACACTTCTTTATCTGGCACTGCCGCATCAATAATCACCAGCTCACGCACAGGTTGGGCTTTTATCAATTCTGGCCCGGCTTCAGCATTTGTGGCTAAAGCCGCTGTCAATACCGGCGTTCGTGGCAGGTGTTGCGCTGACCCAGTTAAATAATTGGCATAAGGCCGCTGTTCGGTCGCGGCCAGATAACTGCGGTGGCTGGTGCTGTAACTGGTAGCCGGCATGGCATAAGAGCCAAAAGGCAACAAAGCCACAGATAAATGGCGTAATACTTTGGTATCCATAAGTCCAATCCTTGTAGCTGGGCGGCTTAAAGCACAGCTAACGACTTTTTATTAGCGATGATGGCTGCTGCAGTCCCTATTGTGTCCTGCCAAAAATCCATCTCCTGGTACTTCACAAATAAATCCGGCGGCAAAATGCTGCGCCGGCTTTTAAACTCCACCTGCTTTTTCACTGCATGCAGGCCTTTTACCCCAAGTTTTTGATCAAACTCATTCTCTTCGTAGTCCACCTGGCTGAAGTTATGCTTAAAGGCTGGTTCGCCAATAAACTGATAAATCAGCTCCAGAGTACGCTCCGGATGGCGGGTTAAAATATCGTAATCCACCAACAATAAACGGTCGGAAAACTCGCCGTAATAGGCTTCTTTTAAGGCAGTCCAGGCAGAGCCCATAGTGCCACCCGCCTGAGCTAAAGCATCACAACGGCTGTACACCGTCTGGCGGGACGCCGGGTTAAACATCCGGCTGTAATCAAAAGGGTTTTTGCGGTAAATGACTTCAAAGCTATCCATAATCCAGGCTGGGTTACGCACGCAGCAAATCACTTTAAAATCGTCAAATAACTCCACCAACTGGTGCAGTCGGGCTGTCCAGTGTCTGTTGGTATCAAAAATAATGGGCTGGGGTAAATCGGCATAATAGGCATCGAAGATAGCGCGGCAAATGCGCTTCTTTTTGGCTTCATCAAAAAAGCTGTGCGACTCCGTATTGGCCCCCATTTGCTCTAAGGCACCATTAACAAGCCCAGCGACAGGACTGGACATAGCAGCCCAAAAAGCAGGATTCTGCCGCAATATACCAGCAAGTAATGTGGAACCCGAACGCGGCAAACCGGAAATAAAATGAAAACGCGCCACTGCAAATCCCTGTTGTACTTATTTGAGCTAAAGCAGGTTCAGCCCCAATTCATTTTGCCTAAATTGTAATCACAACAGGTACTGTGCGCCAGCCCTAAATGAAAATAATAGAAATTCGCTTAAAAAACATACTGATATAATTAAAAAACTGCAGTAAGTTGATAAAAATATCAGCTTACTGCAGCTTAAGAGCCAAGTATTTGCTCTAGTTACGGGCAGGGAACATGCCAAATAATGCAATACAAAATGGGATCACTATATAAGGCTGGCGGTTTTCATGCGCAGTACTGCTGCCTGAAACACTGAGCATAGCAGGAGCTAAAGGCACTAACTGACTAGTCAAATTGCTATAAGCATTTTGCCGGCTTGAACCATCAGATTGCTCTGACAAAGTCAGATATCCGCCTGTACCAGTTACTGTAACATTACCAGCACCGCTCATTTTTACTGTCATCAAATGGTTGTGAGCAGGTATTTCGGTCTGAATTAAGCTGACAGTTGCGGCCCCATCGGACTCCCCTACAACACGGGGAGTTAAACCGGGCCCATCGCCCTGATGCATCATGGCACGGCCTTGCAAATTGGGTAAACCAAAGTTACTGGTGCCATTGCCACCATAATTCACACCTAATAACGAAAACAACGCAGTGTTTTGTTGAATAGGCATTAGCTGGCCGGCACAGTAGGCAAAGTTGTGTGGCGCAAAACTATAAGGAAACTGCCGGATTTCCCCCACAAATGGTTCTGACATAATGCATCTCCTTAATTACGTGACGGGAAAATACCCTGTAAACACAAAATAAAACTCATGGCCAAAAAAGGCATCATATTTTCGTGTGGCTGACTGCCACCCGTTGCTCCAATCGCATTGGGTAATAACTGCGCAGTACGTTGTGCTTGTGTTTCCGGAGCCAAATAATGATAGCCCTGACCAATCAGCTGCCCAGAAGGTGTATTCAAATTGGCCTCTGTATTAGATATAACTGCTGTATGAGTATGAGCAGGAATTTGAGTCGTCAACAAAGTAACTGTTTCAGTGCCATACATCTGGCCCTGCACTCTGGCGGTTAAACCCGGACCAGTGCCCTGACCGACAGGGACACGACCTC
>CAMLSF010000309.1 GCA_946482615.1 uncultured Chromatiaceae bacterium
TTGTAGCTGTCAATTTTGACGCCGACTAAATCGTCTTCCCAGACATCATCTCTGTCTTTTAAAAAAGCACGGATTTGGGAAGGGTTGGGATCTTTGGCAGTAAAAGCCAGATAAAAGTATTCGCCGTTTTCTATTAACAGCGCTTCAGTTGCTACAGGTGCAGGCGTGTTCTCTGATGGCCAGCTGTTAATGCTGATCTGAACTTTATTAGCCTGAGCCCAGGCAGCATCAGATAAATCACCATCAATACTGATAGTATCTGTGGTTTTTGGGATCTGAATATCGGCCACAGCACCAGCAGAAAAAACGGCGAACCACAGAAAAAACCAACGCAGCATGCAGGCATCCTTGTACAGCAGGAGAAAAAGTCTCCGGCACTATATAGAAAGATGCTAAAAATAAGAAGACCGGACATACCGGCCTTCTCTGAGGATTTTGTAACTGGCTGTTACCTTATTACCTGTCCCAGTAACTTTCTTCCAGCGAGTCTTCTTTTTCCGGTAAGCCTTTGGATAAACGAGGCGCATTTTGCACCAAAATGGCGTAGCTGACCCTGTTGGCGTATTTACAGATCTGTGCGAAAGAGGAATACGCCAGATAAGGCTGCTCGTGTTTACTGGATAAAGGCAAAGTCTGACGGTGGAAATGATTGGCCGCAATATCGTGCAAAATAGCGGCTAAAGCGCCGTCGCCAGCGCCATTGGTGTTTTTAATCCGCTCAGGGCCACCCAGATAAGGGTCTATATGCGAGTAGACTTTGACCGGCTGCTGGCAGTCTTTTTTCTGCATAGGGCGGCTGAATTCAAATTCGTTGTAGTCCGCCAAAGCACCGGATTTAATAGGGTTGGTGGTTTCACGTTTGACCGAAGCGTCCGTATAACCACATAAATACAAACCTTCAGGGCCTGCAGTAAGCAGCACCATATCAACATAATCCAAAGCCGCTTCTGCCGCGAGCAAAGGATCAGCAAAACCTGTTAAAGCTTCAGCTTCCAGCTCGTTCATCGCTAGCACATTGACATACTGCGCCAGAGTTTTTTGAATCAGCTCTCTGTGTTCTTCCACTAAATGTTTAGTGCCTAAACTCATCACCACAGGCACGTCAGCGGCTTTGGCATCGGACAACATTTTGATCATCGCCTGCTGAATAGGCTGATCGGTAGCACGCAGCGGATAAGCACTGACCACTATAGCGGCAGCTTTGGCAATAATATCTGTTGGGATATAAGCCGGACTTAACTCGTCCATATCACCCGGATCTATGACAAAAGTACGTTCGCCATCCGGGGTGATCATAGTAATACCACGACCAATATCACCTGGCACTCCTTGCAGGTGGTTCATATCCACTTTGCTGCTGGTATGGCATAAGTAGTGGTAGGCCGGAGACCCCAGCTGAATATTGGACGACATCACGCCCAGTAACACTGATTTATCGTCCGCCAGCACAGAGTAGTTATGTACTGTATTGCCTATGGTGCCGCCGGCAAAGTGGTCCGAAATAGCGTTAGAGCCAACCAGCTCCTGATAAATCAAATCGGCTTTGCCGTGTTCCACTAAGTTGGATAAACCTTTGCCTATGCCGTATTTTTCAAGAAACTCATCGCTGACATTGGCAATCACATCCACTATGGTTTGGTCCAACCCTACAATATAAGTGTCCAGTTCAGGCCGCACTTCGTAGCTGGGCAATGTCAGCTTAGGCTGAGACACAGGAAAATAATGTTTGAGTTTACGACGACCAGGGAATTTCATAAGGCAGCACTCGGATCAATAGAGCCGCGCATTTTAGCAAAAGCCAATTAAAAAAGCGCAGGAAAAAGCCGCAGTTTTCTGCAGCTTTTTAACCTGTTTCAGCTAAAAACGACGAAGTATTAATCGGCCTGTTGCATTCGTGTAAATACCAATGTGTCAGCTTTGGAATCCGCTACGCTAAACTGATAACCAGCGCTATTAAATTGCTTTAAGCCGTCCACCTCACCAATTTGGTGTTCAATCACATAACGCGCCATCAAACCCCGGGCTTTTTTCGCAAAAAAGCTGATGACTTTGTACTGACCATTTTTGAAATCTTTGAATTCGACATTCAGCACTTTGGCTTTCAGTGCTTTTTTGTCGACGGCTTTAAAGTATTCCTGTGAGGCTAAGTTCAGCAGCATTTCTGAATTTAATTGCTCCAGCTGTTGGTTCAGTTCTGTACTGATGCGATCGCCCCAGAACTGATATAAATTTTTACCCCGGCCATTTTCCAATGCAGTTCCCATCTCCAGACGATAAGGCTGCATCAAATCCAAAGGCCGTAATACGCCATATAACCCACTCAATATCCGTAAATGCTGCTGAGCATAATCCAGATCTTGTGAGGTCAGGCTGGAGGCTTGCAAGCCCTGATACACATCCCCATTAAAAGCAAACAGAGCCTGACGGGCATTGTCCGGTGTAAAAGGTGTGGACCACTGTGCAAAACGTGCTGCATTCAGCCCAGCCAGTTTGTCGCTGATATGCATCAGGCTGGATAACTGAGCCGGTGTCAGGTCGCGGCAATAAGGCATCAACTCCAGGCTTTGCTCCAGCAACGCCGGCTGGCTAAAGGCTGTAACAGACAAAGGGCTTTGGTAATCTAAATCTTTGGCGGGTGATATCACCATCAACATGGGTTTTGGCTTCCTCTACAACTAAGGTTGGAGACTATATCAAATTATTTATCTTCGTACTTGAAGCGGCTTCTTTGTTGACAGCCTTTATTCGCCCCAGTCACATAAGAAACTATGTTCCCGGGGTCTCATTCCGATGTCGCCGCGCCGCAACAGCAATGACTTTGAGAAAATGGCCTTAACCCGACAACAAAACTCAATA
>CAMLSF010000310.1 GCA_946482615.1 uncultured Chromatiaceae bacterium
CTATCCATACAGTTGGGATAAATATTGGACCAGTTGAGAGTGCCAATTTTGTCCACCAGATTGATGTCCCAATAATCTATGGTCAGATTCAGGTTTTCCACAAATTCAGGTGAATAAACTAAACCGCCGGATAAGGTATAAGCCCGTTCGGCTTTTAACTCTTCATTGCCTGAATAAACAATGAGTGCATCGTTATAATAATTCTCCGGGTTTTCCAGCCCACGCAAATTGCAGTTGGCTTCCCGGTACTCTGAGCCCTGATCACGGTAGCTTGAGTAGCAGACTTCGTAGACATAATTCTGGTATTGACTTTCCTGCTGATAAATTTCGGTGATATTGGGGGCCCGTGCAGATTTTGCCCGGCTGATCCGCAGTTTCAGGGAGTCAAAAGGTTTCCAATCCAGGCCTAACATCCAGCTATGGTTAGTTCCTGCTGTGCTGTATTTGGCGGTCCGCCAGGCACCATTTAGTTCCACTGTTTCAGCAAGCGTTATGTCACTGAGCAATGGCAATCTGATTTCAGTGAAGGCTTCGGTAACATAATAATCGCCTGATAACGGGTTGGCTTTATAGTAGTTAGCTCCCAATCCATTTAACTGGATATCGGAAGGGGTGTCAGTGCTTTTTTCTCTGCGATGTTCAAGTCCCGCAGCATAACTGGCGTAACCAGCAGGCAGCTCAAACAGATCGCCGTCAATACTGCTGTTCAGCACAGACTGCTCAAGTTTTGCATGGCTGGTATGTGGCGCCAGTTTTAAGGCAGCTATATTCTCTGCCGTCAAAGGCTGAAACACATTGATGGAGCAGCCTTCTTCACAACTGCTTTCCCATGACCAGTCTGAACCTGTCCAGACCCAACCAGAAGTCCCCCATACCTCCTTGTCCCAATAGGCTTGGGAGTAATCATTGATGGTTGTAGTGTCGACTTTGGTTTGACCATGCTGAGCGCTGAATTGCCAGCGATCGCCGCCGTCCAGCTCGCCTTCCAGCGCCACGACCACCTGATACAGGTCATACTGATAATCAGAGCCCATCCGGCCCAGTTCCGGGAAATAACCACCAAACAACAGGCCCTGGCCAGTGCGCTCAACTTCTGCCCGCTGCTCTGCTGTGTAGAAAGGATTGTTGCGTGCGAGACGGGTGACACCATATTCAGCCAGAGGCTCAGTGCGGCTTTCTGATTCTGTTTTTACATATTTTAATTCTGAAGTCAGCTTGATATCGCTGCTTAACTCTCGTGTTAAGTTCAGATTTAAATTAAGTTTATCTACCGGAACAGCCAGCCGCCCCCAATGGTATCTGGTATAAAAGTTCGGGTTGCTGGCATCCACAGTCAAGGCGGCCAGTTGGCTGGTACTGCTGCCGTAAATTGCTTCATCCTGTTCTGTCATTGCGGTCAGGCTGCCATTTGCATTCAGGCGATAAGGGCGTCCCTGCAGCAGGAAGGCCCGCTCACTGGTGGCATACAAAGGGCTGCGGTTCCCGATCACATAAGTTGGTGTGTCACCATCAGGATTGGTAATGTAAGTCAAATCATTAGCGACATAGTCTCTGGTTCTGGCTTCTACTTCGTCTGAGGTTTGATAGCTGGCGTGCAGGCTAAAGTTGCCTTTGCCATCGGAAAATTGCTGGCCATGCGTCAGACTACCGTACCATGTTTTGCCATCCCCTTCGCCAGTCACGTTGTAAGAGGCCGTAGCTTCAGTGCCCATAAAATCCTCTTTCAGGATAATATTGATCACACCAGATACCGCATCGGCTCCATAAATAGCAGAGGCACCACCTGTCATAATATCGACCCGTTCAATCAGGGCTGTAGGGACAGAGGAAATATCCACTTCACTGGAGCCGGGCACTGACGGCACATGACGGCGACCATTGACCAATACCAAAGTCCGGTTTGAACCCAGGCCACGCAAATCCTGTCGGCTTAATCCGGCATAACCATTTGTATTGCTGGTTTCAGTGCCTCCGGCCGGTACCATGCTGGGTAACTCATTGAGTAGTTCACTGATATTAATAGTGCCGGTTTTGGCAATCTCATCGGCGCCCAGACTAACAACAGGCGTATTTGTTTCCAGATCAGTGCGACGTATCCGGCTGCCGGTAATTTCCATCACTTCAACTGTGTCGTCGTTCAGTTTTTTGTCTTTGTTCAGTTGGGTTTGCTGCGCCTGAATAGTGGGGCTCAGGCCTAATATCGCAAAGGTCAGCAGGGAATAACGCAGTCGGCCCGCAGTACGGACTTTGTATAGTGGTTGCATAGAGTTTCTTCCGTCTTGTTATTGGTCTGTTGGCACTGCTCAGCAAAGTGTCCTGGTTAATTTGTAAGCTGGCCAGTGAACTTGAACCCATTTAAATCTGAATAAACAGTAGGCTTGTGCATGAATGGCTGACTGGGGGTATCAGAATTCCGGTTTGGCGTTATCAGTGGCAAAGCTGTAACGCCGGTAGTGCTTTGAGGCGGAACTGATGTCGGTCCGCTGTGAGTTCATGACCTTGATTCAGCTGTCCGATACTCGTCGCATTGTGGCCATCCCCGGTTCTGGGTAGCTTGTTATTTTTGTCGTTTTACGGAGCCGGAGATGCGTGGTGCTTTGATCGTTTTGCTGTTTTTCATCTGGTGTGTCAGAGCCTCGGAGCCTGCCACCCAAATGTGGCGTATGGATTTTATACATGGTGGTGGTAAAGGACATACGGAGACCTTTCAGCCAGAACAGCTGGTGCTGGAACCACAACCCTGGACGGCGCCCCTGCAGGACTTATTGCAGCGGGGAGATTACAAAGTAGAGCTTTTTGAAGCCGGGGTTGTCTCAGCCAGATACTCACAAACTTATAGTTCTGTGTATTCGGACT
>CAMLSF010000311.1 GCA_946482615.1 uncultured Chromatiaceae bacterium
CCGCACTATTTGCTGTTGGCGTGACACCACCCGCATTTTAGCGATGGTAGGTTTATGACTTTGGCTTAGCAGTTCGGAATGAATTTGTTCACCGGCCAGCAACTGCAGCAAAGACTCACCGGCGCTGTCGTTACCAATAATACCTAACAAGCCTACTTTACCGTCCAGATGGGCGATATTACGTGCCACGTTGGCTGCGCCACCGGCTTTGTCTTCTATTTTGCTGATTTTCACCACAGGCACAGGGGCTTCAGGCGATATACGCTGCGAGTCGCCATTAAAATAGCGGTCCAGCATCACATCACCCACCACCAGTACAGAAGCAGAAGACAAATTTTGCAGCAGGCTCAGGTTAATCATTAGTTGTTTCCTACAATAGCCATGTCTAAAGCTTCGCACAGCCAGTGGCCAATAAACATATGCACTTCCTGAATACGGGCTGTTTCGTCGTTTTTGACAATAATAGGCAGTTTGGCGATGTCTTTCACTAAACCACCATCACGGCCGGTCAGGGCGACAGTGAAAGCGCCCAGGTCATTGGCAGCTTTTAAAGCTAAATTGATATTCGGGCTTTTGCCTGAGGTTGTCAGGCCAATCACCACGTCTTGTGGCCGCACTAAACCTAATACCTGACGCTCAAACACGCTGTCAAAATGGTAGTCGTTGGCGTGGGCTGTCAGAATAGAAGTGTCGGTGGTTAAGGCAATAGAAGCCAAAGGGCCACGTTCTGCTTTGTAACGCACCATAAACTCTGCTGCTAAATGCTGGCTGTCGGCTGCGCTGCCGCCGTTGCCCATCCATACCACTTTACCGCCTTGTTGTAAGCAGTTCTGCACTGCGGCCAACAGCTGCATGGCTTGCTCGTGATAGGCTTCTACTGTGGCAAAAGCGTCACGGTGACGTTTTAAACTGTCTAAAAAGCTTTGTTTTAAGTCTGACATAGGAGGCTCTGTTTAGCTCTGTGATTGCAGGCATTTTAACGGATCTTAGTTATTGCAAAAGAACTTTTTCTGTATGCACTCAGTCTTCAGGGGCATTGCGGGAAAAAAAGCTCTGTCTTTAGAAGGCGTTCAGGTAAAATCGTTGCACAGAAGCAGAATAAAGTGGAAGAAAAACATGGGACAGTTTGCAGGATACCCAATCTGGTTAATTAATCTGGATTCCAACCCTGAGCGTTATGAATCAGCCAAAAAGCAGCTGCATAAGCTGGGTTTAGACGCTGAACGCTTCAGCGCTATTTATGGCAAAAACCTGAGCCAGGCTGAAGTGGCCGCTTGTTATGATCCGGCATTAAACCAGAAAAAATTCCGCCGTCCTTTGTCGCCGGGCGAAATTGGCTGTTATTTAAGTCACCGCACTTTATGGCAGCGTATGGTGGATGAAAATATCGCCATGGCCTTTATTCTGGAAGACGATATAGATTTAGAGCCTGAATTTCTGACAGTGCTGGAAAAAATTACTCAGTTAAACCACTGGGATATGATCAAATTAGCCGATGACAGAGCAGGTACAGGTGAGCAGAAAAAAGATCTGGGTGACGGTTATAGCCTGGTGAATTTTGCCAAAGTGCCGAACTGCACTACAGGTTATGCCTTAACTTTGGCAGGCGCCAAAAAGCTGCTGAGCCGGCCTAAGTTTTTCCGTCCTGTGGATGTGGATCTGCAGTTTTACCCTGAGTTAAACCTGACTGTGTATTCAATCTTGCCTTACCGTTTATGGTCGGCCAGCCGTTTTGAAAGCGAAATCGATAAAATGAGTGGCGGAACCCGCAAAGGCGGTACTTCGTTCTGGCGTAACCTGAAATACAGGTTCCAGCTGAAATCTATCCGTAACAACCATGTCTCTGGTGATTTGTCGCAGGTCCAGTTTACTCCAGCCAAGCAGGAAGAGGTTTAAGCATGCGCAGCCGTAAAATTTCCTGTTTTGTTATCTCCTGTAATGAAGAAGACCGGATTGAAGCTTGCTTACAGTCGCTCTCTGGCTGGGTTGATCAACTGATAGTGGTCGACTCCGGCAGTAAAGACAGAACAGTAGAAATCGCCGAAAAATACGCCGACAAAGTTTATCAAACCGACTGGCCTGGTTTTGGTCCACAACGTAACCGCGCTTTAGCCTGGTGTGAACATGACTGGGTATTAAGCATAGACGCCGACGAAGTGCTGACGCCTGAACTGAAAGTGGAAATTGATCAGGTATTGGCAGAGCCGGACTTAGACGCCAACTTTATCAAAATGCCATGGCACACTTATTTTTTTGGCAAGTTACTGAAACATGGTCGTTATTCGACACCACAAGGCAAATTGTTTTTAAAAACAGGCGCCAGTTTTAAAGACCGTCAGGTGCATGAAACTCTGTTATTGCCTTATGAAAAAGTGCGGGTATTAAAATCGGCCATTATTCACCACAGCTGGCGCAGTTATCAGCATTGTCAGGAAAAGCATATAAAATACGCCTGTTTAGGTGCTGAAGATAAATTTGCCCGTGGCAAAAAAGCCAGTTTAGGTTTTGCCATTTTGCGGTTTTTCACCGACTTTATTCAGCAGTATGTGCTGCGTTTGGGTTTCCTCGACGGCTGGCGTGGTTTACTGATGGCTATAGTGCTGGGCCAATATGCTTTTCATAAATACGCCGCTTTGGCCACTATGGTGGCTGATGCAAAAGCCAAAGCAAAAAGCTAAATGCAGGTCCGCTTTTTCCTGTTAAGACTGTTGTACAGCGCCTTGATTTTGGCGCTGACTCCGCTGTTACTGCTGTATTTGCTGCTGCGTTCGCGCAAAGACCCGGCTTATCGCCAGCGTTTTGCCGA
>CAMLSF010000312.1 GCA_946482615.1 uncultured Chromatiaceae bacterium
AGATTCCGACTCATCCCTCAGAGCTTAAGCAGATGCCTATGATTGCACAACGTTTCCCCAGCGGCACAATTTACAAGTGGGACTTATCAAAAGGAGGGATTGAATTACTGGTTTCGCCGGAAGGAAATTTGGTGATCAATGACATGAGATTGGCGCTGGACGCTGCCTTGCAAGGCATTGGCATGGCTTTTGTGTTTGAGAAAATGGCAGCACCACTTATTGCGGAAGGGCGATTGCAACGGGTGCTTGAAGACTGGTGTCCATATTATCCAGGTTTGTTTTTATATTATCCGAGTCGTCGCCAGGTACCTTTTGCATTAAAGACCTTTATCGAATTCGCTCGGCAAGAAATGGCAAAACAATAGTTGTACTGCAGGGTCGCACTTTGATTCATAGTTTTGTGCAAAAAATCTGCAGTATTCAGCTAACGTCTTCCTGCCCGGAGTTGCATTCTAAGTGCAAGAGGTATTGATGCACACAGACTGAGCCGGGAGCCTTTATGTACAACTTTGCGAAAAAAACATGGTTTATAACAGGAGCTGATCAAGGCGTGGGTTATGCGATTGCACAGGCTGTATTGCAGCAAGGTGATCATGTGATCGCCACAGCTACGACTATCGAGTCTCTGTTGGCCGCATATGAATTATCACCTGCTTTGATGCCTTATCAACTTGATGTGACTGATGAGGCTCAGACTGCTTTATGCGCTCAACTGGCTATGGACAGATTTGGCAGCATTGATGTGCTTGTGAATTGTCAGACGGTAGCCCGCCGGGGGGTCTTTGAAGAGATCCCTTTATCCGAAATAAGTCAAGAGTTTGCAGTCAATGTGTTTGGTGCCATGAATTGCTGCAGAGCAGTTTTACCAATTATGCGTCAACAACTCAAAGGTCAGATTTATATCGTCAGTGCGGGTGAAGAGGCGTTAAGAGGACAGAAACTGTCGGTGTTCAGTGCAACCCAATATGCACTTGAAGGCTTTATACAAAGTATTTCTGAGGAAGTCCGGAGTTTTGGCATTGATGCAGGTCTGGTACAGACCCGTGATCTCGCTGCTCATATTGTGGTGGATCATCAGGTATCTCCGGGGGAAAACACTGTCCCTGGTTACTCCAAACTGATGCAACTGGATGTTCGTGATTACCCTAATCCGCTAAGGCGGCAGCGAGCTCAGGTGGATATAGTGCGTCAGATCCTTTCATTAACAGGCACTTCCGCTGCGAACAGCGCCTTGTTGCAATGACAGCCTGCATACAGTCGGATTCAAAGGGGAAAGCTGGACAAAGATCAGAACGTTATTGATAGCAGGAGAGCTTATGCTAATTTTATTGGGGAGACAAAAAAGCAGAGGGCCTGGAGGCAATGACAAGGCAGATTACAGAGCTCGCGTCTTTGGTGCAGCGCCACGCAGAGCTGGAGGGAATTAATAAGACGTTTATACCACGACTGGAATTACACCGATTCTCCAGACCCACAGAACGCATCCATGCGATGATTCAGCCTGCTGTCTGTTTTGTTGTACAGGGCAAAAAAGCCATGTTGGTCGGAGAGCAGTGGTTTCACTATGATCCGAGTTGTTATCTGGTTGTGTCCGTAGATATCCCTTTTTCGGGGCAGGTGATTGAAGCCTCTCCGGAGCAGCCTTTTTTATCGTTGAAACTTGATATTGATTTGAGTGTGCTGTCATCTATTCTACTGGATGCCGGCTCTGACCACTTTGCGCCTGAGCTGACCTCTGCTGTGTTTGTCAGTCGGCACAATGACGAACTGCTTGATGCTCTTCTGCGATATGCCCGCTTACTCGACAGGCCAAAAGACCAACTGGTTTTGGCACCTCTGATAGAAAGGGAGATTTTGTATTGGCTGCTCTGTGGGCAGCAAGGCAGTAATCTGTACCGATTGATTCATGGGGATAACAAAACCAGGCAGATCCATAAAGTCATTAACCATATTAAAATTTATTATAAAGAACACTTAGATATCAGAGGGTTGCTGGATATAGCCAATATGAGCCAGGCTTCATTTTTCCAGCATTTTAAATCTGTCACTCATATGACACCACTGCAATATCAGAAACAGCTCAGGTTACAGGAAGCCAGACGTCAAATGTTTCTCTCCCATACAGATATCAGTAGTGCGGGGTATGACGTGGGTTACGACAGTCCTTCCCAGTTCAGCAGAGAATATGCGCGCTTGTTTGGTCTGCCACCTTCTAAAGATTTAGCAAAAATCAGGACCCTGAACCGCGTTGAACAATCCTTTATCTGAGAACCCTGCCTAGCCAGATTTATAAACCACATTCATAAGCTCATGCAAAATATGTGAGCTAATCAAATCAATCTGCTCACTGCATACTTGGCTGATTAATCAGATACAGGTGTGCAGAAATGAAAAGTGGAACTTTAACAGAAAGAGCATTACAGACTGAGCCCGGGAGCAGTAAAGCAGGCTTGATATATGGTTTGATCGCAGCATTTATCTGGGGGGCTTACCTGACCTTATCCAGTAAAGGTATACAGGATGGGTTATTGTCCCAGGATCTGGCGTTATTGCGTTATCTGACTTCGGGTCTGATTATGTTGCCTTTTCTGTTCCGGACTAAGTTGTGGCGGAACCTGACGCCATGGCGGGTGCTGAGTCTGACTCTGTTGGGGGGGCCGCTTTTTGTGCTTATCAGTGCTGGCGGTTATTATTTTGCGCCTCTGGCTCATGGGGCTGTGCTTCAACTTGGTAGCATGACGCTGCTAAGTATTGCTCTTGCTGCATTGATGTTGGGAGAACAAGTCAGTCGTCGTCA
>CAMLSF010000313.1 GCA_946482615.1 uncultured Chromatiaceae bacterium
TGCACTCTGGCGGTTAAACCCGGACCAGTGCCCTGACCGACAGGGACACGACCTCTGGCATCAGGTGCATTAAAGGTATTCACACCATCGCCACCATAGGTTGTGCCTAACAGTGCATACAGCGCGTCGTACTGAGAAATAGCCAGACTTTGGCCGTTACAAAAGGCCCAGTCTCTTGGTGCAAAGGTGCCGGCAAACACCCGGACTTCACCCATAAAAGGTGCTGACATAATTTGGCTCTCCTTAATTACGGGATGGGAATACGCCCTGCAGGGCAATGGAAAAACGCAACACTAAACTGGGTTGCAAATTACTATGTGGCTGGCTACCACCTGTAGCTACTATTGCATCAGCAGCCAAGGCGGCCAGATTGCTATCTGGAGCTACATAATAAGAACCAACATCAGGTACAGCGCACAAATTAGCCCCGGGAATAGGGCTTGGATTATTGAAAATCCCGGTACTATTCTGTGCGTAAAAAAGATGGTTATGCTGCGGCAACTGAGAAGTGATCAGCGTCACATTCTCTATGCCACCAGATTGACCTGAGGTGTAGGTAATACCTGAACTTGAGTCTGTACCCGTACCTAAAGGCGTTCTGCCGCGATAATCCGGTAATGCAAAAGTTGTAGTGCCGTTGCCACCAAACACAGTACCCAATAACGAGAAAAGGGCCTGATTTTGATTAATCGCCAACTGCTGACCTGAGCAGTCAGCCCAATGCCGTGGGGCAAAGGGGATGGCGAACATTCTGACTTCACCTATATAAGGCATGGACATAATTATTGTTCTCCTGAAATGAAAGGAAACACTACAAACTCAGGTGCAAAACACAGCTCACCCTGGCAGTGTCAGTTCTTTTTGCGCGATACCACAATTTGATACTTATCTGCTGCATAAGGCGACATAAACAGCTGCACTTCACCAAAAGACGGGTGGCTAAACAGATAATTACCACCAGGGCAATGCACCTCTGCTGCACTGCTCAGGTCAACCGAAAAAGCTTCATACTCTTCGGTTGCAAAGCGGGGTAACGAAACCTTGTCTACAT
Organism: uncultured Chromatiaceae bacterium; assembly: GCA_946482615.1. The sequence continues at coordinate 1,052 of CAMLSF010000313.1, forward strand.
TGAGCTGAACCACATTGTTGCTGCCGTCCTTCAACTGGATCTGCTGGTTCAGCAAGGCCGTTAATGTATCGAAGTTAAATTGTTGCATTCTAGTTCCCAAATACCATGACCCTTTAGTCGCGCCAAATCAGCTTAGAAAAGTAAGCCGATAAAAGCCACTAAAAACCATAGATTTTAATAAGTTAATTTAAAAACTCTCAGGCCACACTTTAGAGTTAAAACTCAAACAATGATTTTTTGTAAGGCAGGCGGATACCAAATCATCAGCTCGTAAGGCTGTTGTACCGCTGTTGTGACAAAGCCAAGCCGCTGGTACAACACTTTGGCTACTGTATTTTCCTGTAACACTGTCAACGTCATAGGCACAGCCACCGCAGCTGCAGCCTGCTGAAAGGCCTGTACTACCGCAGCCCCTAAACCTTTGCCTCTGGCTGCCGGTATTAAGGCTAAATCAATCAGCCGCACTTCGTTTGGGCCAAAATCCAGCGTGGCTTTGCCTATGGCTTCGAGATGTTTTTCGATAATAAAATACATCGCATTCGGGTACGCATCGCCGTAGCCCTGAGTCTGTGCCCTGAATTGCATTTCCAGCAGTTCAGCTTTTTGTTCTGCGGATACATCCATCAGCCCCAAATCATCCCTTGTGGATTGATACAAGGCTTCCAGAAACACCTTGTCTTTGCCATTGGCCGGGCGCACTGACAACCCCTCTGGCAGTTGCAGCTTTTGCATAGCATATCCTTGTTTTATATTATGTTTTGGCTCAGCATAACCAAGCAGGTTTCAAATTACCAGCCGGTACCTGCCAGGCTACACGAGAAAAGGAAGAGCTAATGACAGCGTATTTTGTTCTGTCCACCGGACGTTGTGGTACCCAATGGCTGGCCGATACCTTACAGCTCTGGTCTGACAATTTTGTCGTACGGCATGAACCTTTACACTTTCAGTACAGGCCAGATCTCAATAGCCCGTCAGCCCCGCTTACTCAGAATGCGGAACTGTTGAAATCCCATTTGGATTTTATCCGGCAACAAATAGCACAAGGTTATACTTATATCGAAACGGGTTTTCCGTGCTGGCGGCATTTGGACTGGTTTAAACAACATTTGGATCAGGTAAAAGTGCTGCATATTCACCGTGACCCGCTGCAGTCTGTAGAATCGCTACTGAAACTGAATGCCTTTGTGCCACCTTTTTTACCCCATTTGCCGATCAAAAATCTGTATCTGCCGGCAGATGAGCAGGATTTATTGCGGCAACATAAAGCGCTTTGGCCTGAATTAAACCCGGCGGAAAAAAACTTGTGGTACTGGGCTGAAGTTCAGCATCAGGCTTTGCGTTATCAACAACACTGGCCAGAAGCCGACTGGCTCAGTCTGAGTTTTAGTGAGTTGTTTTCAGCCAAAAGCCAGCAGCAACTGGCCGATTTTTTAGAAAGCCCCAGCGCAAGCTACTGGCCTGTGCAGCAAAAGGTGGATCAGTTTGGTTTGGCTATGCAGCCCCAGCCACTGGAGTTTCCACGGCTTTGTCAGTTTGACCAAATCGCCCGGCTGGCACAACATCTGGGTTATGCCAGCCCCTGGCCAGATAACAGCTGATAACAGCTTCCCAGCCGCTCACGGATCAGCTGTTGTTCCTGCGCGGTGAACTGTGTTGCCGGGTCTTGTGGGGCAGCGATAAATACCGTCTGCCGAGCCTTGGCATCCATAGTTCTGCGTTTTTG
>CAMLSF010000314.1 GCA_946482615.1 uncultured Chromatiaceae bacterium
CCCGGCATAGGCTGACCAAAGGAGCGTTCTTTAATTTCCCAGCTAAAATCTTTTTCGTCCCTGCTGTACCTCAGGCCCGCAGTAAAACCCCACTGTTGGTTGAACTGATAATCCAGATCGGAGTAGACCCCGTAGGAGCTGAAATCCCCGGTGTTGATAATGTCTTCACTCCAGAGCTTGCCTGCTGCTGAAGGGCCAAAAATTTCGTTGATACCAAGGCCGGCACTAATAGCGTCATAAGTTAAATCGCCTGTGGCTGCTATGGCCCCCACCAGTTCAGGACTAAAAGGCGCTGCGCCTAATTGTTCCAGCAAAGCACCAACGCCCGGGTCCACCATCGCCATCACACTTAAAATACTGGCCCAGTTTTGTGAGTTCCAAATGTGATCGGCAGGTAACCCCATGCCGCTAATCATCTCTTCCGGTACTCCAGCTTCCTGTAAAGCTGAAATCAGCGTGCCGTTTAAATTGGCTGTGGTCAGACGCGCTACAGTGTCGGCCATAATATTCAGGCTGGTTTTCTGATAAACCTTTTCTTTGCTGTAAGTGATACCACCGACATAACTTAGTTGGTCCTGGTGATAGTTCAGCTGCAGTTCGTTGTAGAAAATATCTGAGTCTTCAAAGTTAATGGTATCCAGATAACGGGTTTTATCTGCAGTGCCGTCGGTATCATCCCGCCCCGAAACTTCCCATTGTCTTTTGCTGCTAATCAGTTTTCCCGACCATTGATCGTTAAAGTCGTGCATGATTTTGAGCGAAAATGCGCTCATATCCCGGCGCTCGTGGCCGTCTATCACATCGTTTTCTATGGTTCTGTCCAGTGGGTTCATGCTGTAGGCATAAGGACTCAGACCAATAGAGGCGGCATAACCCTGATCCAAATCATCCCAGTCGTAACTGAACTGCACTTTGGTATCGGAGCTGGCTTGCCACAAAGCGGCAAGGCGGGCTGCCTGATGGTTGGTATTGCCCAGCTCTTCACCCTGATAGTCCGGGTAGACATTATCGATGTAAGAGTCGCGCTTATTGCTCATCAGATTCAGCCGCACCGCAACAGTGTCGCTCAGGGCTTTGTTTGCCATGGCTTCATAACGTTGCAGCGAATAATCCCCCAAAGTCGCTTTGATAAAACCTTCGTCGCTTTGCTCCGGAGCATTAGGAATAAGATTCACCACACCGGCAGCGGCATTTTTACCAAACAAAGTGCCTTGTGGCCCTTTAAGGATTTCGATGCGCTGCATGTCGGAAAACATCACACTTTGTGCCGCTCTGGGCAGATAAAAATCATCAAAAAAAATCGCGACAGAAGGGTCGCCGCCTGTGCTGATATTGCTGCTGGATACGCCGCGCATGGTTGCAGTGGCCTGCACTACCGCATCTTTGCTGAATTTAAAACCCGGTGTGTAGTCGGCAATATCACCCAGCAAGACCGAGTTGGTTTCTTTTAAATCTGTAGCCGAAATACTGTCGATGGCGACAGGAACCTCCATCAGATTCTGCACGCGTTTTTGTGCTGTCACAGTAATGGTTTCTATGGCGGGTTCGGTGTTTTCTGCCCCGTTTTCGGCTTGTTCCGCCTGTAAAGCCGTGCTGTAGCCGTGAAGTGCCAAGGCGATAAAACATGCCAGTGGTTTTAGTCTGATGGCGGATTTTGTGCGCTGTTGCGACATGACTGTCTCCCTGTTTTTTTGTTTTTTTTCTGTGCTGCCGGGATCGGACTCTGATGTCTCTGCAGACACAACAACCGCAGCTCAAAGACGGATCTCGCTGCATTCGATAGTAACTGCGCTTCGCACTAAATAAAGCGAACTGGACAATTTTGTACACTTTTAGGTTTGAACCCTGGCCTGTGAAAACGCACTCTTAGGGCCAACACCATCAGATCCTTATGATAAAAAAGTGGCCCTGTTATGCGTTTCAATAGTGCTTTATTTATTCTGGTTATCACCTTTTGCAGCGCAGCAACGCAGGCTGCTGTGCCGGAAAAAGTCAGTAGTTGTAATGCCTGCCATGCGGCTGAAAATCAGCGGGCAAACAAAGCTCCTGCTTTAGCCGGGCAGCAACAGCAGTATTTAAAAAAGCAGTTAGTGCAATTTCAGTCGGGTGAAAGGGGAGCTACAGCAAAAGACAGTCAGGGCCAGGTGATGGCGGCTATGGCGAAGTCACTCAGTGCTGAAGAGATCGATCAGTTAGCAAGCTATTTTAGTGCTTTGCCACTTTTAGTTGCCGCTGCAGCACAGAGTGATGCGGCCTTACTCGACCAGGGCCGCCGCATTTATATTGGTTCTTGTGGGGCTTGTCATGGCAATAAAGCACAGGGCAATCCTGAGTTAAAAGCTCCGGCCTTGCAGCTGTTAAACCGGGATTACCTGTTGCTGCAATTGCAGCATTTTCAAAGCGGAGTTCGGGGCAGCAGCGCCACTGACAAACCGGGCCGGCAAATGGCGATGATGAGCAGTACTTTGTCCGACACCGATACTCAAGCCGTGGTGGCGTACATCGGAGCGGGTTTGCCATGATCTGGAGTCTGACGGCCGCTTTAGCCCTGAACACTGCTGCCATCAGTCTGAGCAGTCAGTGTCCACCCAGTTTTGAGCTGACAGCACAAAATCAGTGTTTGTTGGTGACCCGTTACGATCACTACGATTCCTTGCATAACAAAGGGGTAGGTGGCACTAAAACCGCTTTACCTAAAGCCAGAGATGGTTTTAGTCCACAGCAGATTGATTTAGGCCGTTATCTGTTTTTTGACCCTTTGTTGTCTG
>CAMLSF010000315.1 GCA_946482615.1 uncultured Chromatiaceae bacterium
AGCTTTTGTTCGCCGCTTCGGAATAACTTAGGAATTTCCGATAAAAAAGCCGGCACATAGTCAGCCAAGCCAGCATTGACCGCAGGACGGCTGGGCCTGCCGACAAAAAATACCCGCTGGCGTAAATGCCCCTGCAGTTCAGGAGCAGCTAACAGATCACTATGCTCGGTATGTAAACTAAGCAAAGTTAAATCCTGCTTATCAAGCGCAACCTTTGCCAGACTATCCAGCATGGCATAAGGGGTTGCAGCCATCGAATGACACCAGATCGTTTCGCCATTCTGGATCAGTGAAAGTGCTTGCTCAACTGAGTGACAACGCATAAAAGTCCTGTGCTTTAAGTAAATGACGCCTGAAGTTTAGTAGGCTTTTATCAGGCTAATACTGATACGGATCAACAGAAAGCATTGATAAAAGTAAATTTTTTGTTATCTTACTCAGGTCACTTCAGGCTGAAACACATTACAAAACCAACACTTAAATTTATATCGCCTTCAACGACGAAGGTCTGCTGTTCAACACAAGGATGAATGAAATGAAAGTTGTTCTGTTCTATCCCCTGCTACTGGCTACTCTGGCTGGTTGCGCCGTACAACAAGCCCCGGTACCTGCCAAACCGGGCTTGACAGCCTGGGATGCCATAGTAATGTCGGAACAATCAGCGCCCGAAGCTGTTCCGGGTGTCTTTTCTTTGCAGATAAAAAATGCAGCAAGGATAGGTGATATTGTTTATCTGAATACAGAATACGATTATCGCGACAGACGGAATGTTACTTTGGTATTAACACCAAAACTGTTAAAGGAATTTGCCGCAAGCTATCCGGATCACCAACCCGAACAGTACTTTTTAGGACGCACTATAGTGGTCAATGGCGCAGCTGCACGCCAAACCATCTGGTTTTTCAGCCAGGGTAAACAAACCGAAAAGTATTATTTCCAGACCCATATCCCCATCTGGTACACAGGTCAGATCCTGTCACCATTAACGGCAAAGGCCTATTGGCAACAAAATAAAAAGGCAGCAGAGCAGATTGAATCACCAGTTGATGAAGAAACATCGCTCAATTGATTGAGTGTTATAAACGCTCAATCAACAACGCTATGCCCTGCCCGCCGCCAATACACATGGTAATTAGGCCATAACGCCCTGCTGTTCTTTGTAACTCGGCCAGAGCTTTGACCACCAATATGGCACCAGTAGCCCCAACCGGATGCCCAAGTGCTATAGCGCCACCGTTGGGGTTTACTTTGTCAGGATCAAACCCCAGCGTTTGACTGACTGCCATGGCCTGGGATGCAAAAGCCTCATTGGATTCAATCACATCAATATCACCAAGCGATATGCCTGTCTGTGCCAGTAATTTCTGTACCGCTGGTATAGGCCCTAATCCCATCAAGGCAGGTTCAACACCGGCAAAACTGTAGCCCAGAATACGGGCCTGTGGCCTTACACCAAGACGATTCGCCTCACGCAAACTGGTGAGCACCAAAGCAGCGGCACCATCATTTAAACCTGAAGCATTGCCGGCTGTCACCAGCCCGTCTTTTTTAAACGCGGCTTTAAGTGCACTTAAGCTCTCGACTGTAGTTTCAGGCCTTAAGTGTTCATCCTTGCGGATCCAGAGTTCAGACTGGCGCGACTGCACCAGCACCGGAGCAATTTGCTCATCAAAATAACCTTGGTGCTGTGCATAAGCAGCGCGGCGCTGACTTTCAACGGCAAAACTATCCAGCTCAGCCCGGCTAAAACCATACTGAGCCGCGATAGTTTCTGCAGTCAGGCCCATATGACCTGTGCCAAAAGGGTCGGACAAAATACCTAAGGTTAAATCTGTGACCGCAGCATGGCCTAATCGCAACCCCTTACGCACAGCAGGCAACAAATAAGCACCATTGCTCATACTTTCAGCGCCACCTGCTAAAGCAATTTGGCTTTGCCCCAACTGAATAAGCTGAGCAGCAGAAATCACAGCCTGTAGCGCCGAACCACATAAACGATTGACATTAAAAGCCGCGCTGCTGACCGCTAAACCAGAATTCAGCGCAATATGCCGGGCCAGATACGCATCTTCAGGGCCTGTGGTAATAATATGACCAAAAACTGCATGATCAATCTGTGCTGCATCCACCCCACTTCGGCTAATCGCAGCCTTAGCCGCAGCAGTACCAAGCTGTGCAGGGCTTAAGGATGAAAGCGCACCAGCAAAACTACCGATAGCAGTACGGGCACCAGCAAGAATAACCACATCAGAGAGTTGCATAAAATCCTCAGCGTAAAGACGATAAAACCGCAGCTTATCTTAGTTTATTGTACAGCTGCCACTTTGGTGCAACATAGCAGCTTGTTGGATGCCATAACCTGTTCCATAGTGAGTAATCTAAACAGAGTTCTTCGCAAGGAATAACAGCAGACAATGAGCTACCATGGGCACTTTAAACTCTGGCAGGAAAACCAACTGATATTTGCTGAGATCCATGGCGCATGGAGTATGGAAACAGCGCTGGATTATGCGGCTCAACTCAAACAGCGGGTACAGTCTATGGACGGCAAACCATGGGCTCGCATCGTGTACCTGGATCAGTGGCAACTGGGTACACCGGACTTTGAACAAGTGATGAAAGATCTGGTGGCATGGTGTGTGTTGCATCAGCTGAAATACACAGCTTATGTATTCCGCCCAAACAATATGAAAGAACATCAATTGGACAAATTTATCAATTCGGCAGACTACAACAACCAAAAAAAGATATTCACCAACCAGCAAGA
>CAMLSF010000316.1 GCA_946482615.1 uncultured Chromatiaceae bacterium
AGAGCTGCAGCATCATAATAACGTAAGGTGGATCTGAGCATGTAGCCATATTTCCCAACCAGATCAGGCTGTTGTTCAATGCGGCTGAGGTAGGGGGTAGACAAGTGCGTAGGCGGCAGCGTCGCCTGTTCGCTGCAATAATCCAGGTAGGCTTCATAGGCTCCATCCCATGCTATGCAAGGAGGCAGGCTTTGCAGCAATAGGGTTACTTGTTCCAGCTGATTCGATTTGAGCCATAGTTTTGCCAGGACAAAACCAAGAATGGATGCGGAATCTGCCATATGTTGTTCGGCAAGTTGGATGAAATCTTGCCGGGCAGTCTGATTATCTGTAGTTAGCACTGAGTTATATAACCAGTAGTGTTCTTCTTTACTCTTTACCAACTCGACCCAAAGTTCCAACGCTTCCTTTTTTTGTTCTAAGGCCAGATGCAACAGGATCTGACGTTGATAAACCCAGGCATTGTTATGAAATTGTCTGAGCTGCGCCAGTACAACAGCGCACTCCTGCCATAGTTGCTGTTCTAGCAGATAGTCAGCATAAGTCAGCATGACGGATTGATTCGATGGTGCTAGCTGACAAGCGTACTCTAGTGCTTTCACTGCTTTTGTTTTCAATTCCTCTGTTTCTGCTGTCAGCAGAATTTCGGCTGCTACCGCCAGGGAAGCCGCTTTATGCGGTTGTTTTTCCAGCAATAACAACGCTGTTTGCTGCTTACCCGTTTCATCGTCGGTACTTCCCTGTAATGCAAGCAGATGTTCCCAATAGCCTAATTCACCATTTTGCTGGTGCAGCATAGTCTGCAGTAAGTCGATAGCCTGGGTAGTTTGTCCGGTTTGTTCATAGGCTTTGGCAAGCACAGCGATAATTTCCGCAGGCTTTTGCGTTTCAGGGAAGTACAGTCTGATGTGAGCAAAGACATCCGTAAACTGGCCTTGCTGAATGTAAAACTCCAGCAGTGTTTGATGAATATCCAGTCGGCGCGGCGCTAACTGCAGTGCACTCAGCCAGCTTTGAACCTTGGTAGCAGCATGCTCTGTCACATAAGTCAGGGCCAACAGAGGAGCGACCTGGGTTGGTCGCTGTTTGATCAGGTCCACAGCTAACTGCTCAGCAAGGTTGGGTTCCCCTTGCTCTGTTGTCCACTTTTTCAACTGTCTCCAGGCCCATGCATAGTCAGGGCTATGTTTGACCGCTGTCGTTAAGTGCTCTATCGCCTGTTGAGTTTGCTGTTGTCGCAGCAAGGCATCAGCCATAAATCCATGCAAAAAACCATCTGTCGGCATATATTTCAGCGCGTGGCATAACGTTTTGTAAGCCAGATCGAATTCTGTCAAATCTTCCAGATAGTCAACCAGGCGGCGCTGTGCATAGCTCCAATTCGGATTCAGTAAAACTGCTTGTTGGTAGCAACTGATGGCCTGAACCTGATCACCCAGTAAACGGTAGGTATCAGCCAGTTCTAAGTGCACCCTGGGCAAGAGCGGGAACTCTGTTGCTGCTTTTTGCAGCTGCTCCAGACTGGCTGGCAGATCTTTGTCTTTGAGTACTCTGCTCCAAATCACCCGGCTTTCCCATAAATGACTATTGGGCTGTAGGATCAGAGCAATAAACTCTTGCTGCTGTTGTTGATCCAGCAACTGCTCGCCATTAAACCAGTAGTACCAAATTCCATTGCCATACAGAGTTTGTTGTTGCAACTGTTCGAACATAAAGGCCAGGCTGGCTTTTTGCTTCGCGGGTGTGTCGCTTAGTTCAAACAGCAGGTCTATAGCGTCTGTGTAGTCAATATCCTGACGAAGGCAGTGTTTTACTTGCTCCAGCGCCTGAGGCAGCTTGTTCTGCTGTTGCCAAACCTGTGCCAGCAACAGTTGGTTTGCAGTCCGGTGTGGCATGTGGTGAAGTAACTTTAAAGCTGCGGTTTCTGCTTGCTCCAATTGCTGTTGTTTCAGCAACTGCCTGATCCAGCGTCTTTGCGAGTGATCATGGTGAGGAAATTCAGCGGCCAGCCTTTTTATTGCAATAGCTGATATATGTTCGTCAGGATGCCAGTCAGCCAGATAATCCTGCAATATGGGTTGGTTTGCATCAAGCTCAGTCAGAGCTGATAGCTGTTGCTTCAGTTCTTCGGTATGACCGCTGTCAAGCAGTACCTTAAAGTAGCTTTCAGCCACCTCAGTTTTCCACGGACTAAGCTCAAAGCGTTTTTTATGAAAAAAAGCTGCATCTGCATAGTCGCCTGATGCTCTGGCCAGCTTGCCACGCCAGTACCAAATTTCAGATTCCGCCAGCAATGATGTTTTATCCGCCAGCAACTGTTCAAGTTTAGTTTTTTGCCCGTTGAGCAGTAATTGCTCCAGAGTAAAGTGGATTAACTCCTGATCGTCAGGCCGGAATTCAAGTGCCTGATATAAAACATCCAGCCCTTGTTGCTCGAGACTTTGCCAGTTCAGGGCTTTACATAAACTGATGGCGGGCAAGGCTGAACGTTGACGGTATTTCAGATAGTTTTTTTGCAGCAACTGAACGGCATGCTCAGCACGTTTAAGAAAACGGCAGGCTTTGAAGTAATTTTCAAAGTAGCTGCTTTGGGTTTGATCCAAATTGCAGCAGATAAAATAGTATTCGCAGGCCAGTTCATAATCCTGCTGTTGCCAATGATAGTCAGCCAATAGCTGATAGACGTCCGAACGGTAGCAGCCTCGAACTTCAAGTTTTTTCAGGATCTGCCTGGTAACTGTCTGATGCTGATGTTGGC
>CAMLSF010000317.1 GCA_946482615.1 uncultured Chromatiaceae bacterium
TGCCACAGGATAAGCACTGTGCCTGCTACTGTCAGGCTGGCACCTATCCAGGCTCCGAGAGCAGGCCGTCTTTTATAAACCAGCCATAATAAAGGCACTACTACCACTGGGCTCACAGACGACAGCATACCGACTAAACCCGCATCGCCGGTTTTAAGTGCCTGTAAAATCAGCGTCATACCTATCACCATCGACAAGAGCGCATTGATAAACACCATAGCGAATACTTTTTTTGTCATAGGCAAATAAACACGTGCCACCTTAAAGCCGAGCCAGAACAGCAGCAGGTGAGCCAATAAGGCGACTGTCATCCTTACTGCGGAGGCACTGACAGCGTCTATATCGGTTTCCATCAACGGCTTTAGCATCAAGGTAGAAGCGGCCTGACATAAAGCCGAAGTTAAACCTAAGGCGATACCGGAGCGGAGCTGGGATTGATTCGACTCCCAATGATGTTGCTCTTCCGCTCTGCGGCCAAGCACTATGGCGGTCATCACCCCTGAGCTTAATAAACCACAACCGACTAAGGTCCAGCCCCAAATGGATTCACCTAAAAACAAATAAGCCAGTAACACCGAAAACATCGCATGAGTGGCAAAGAGCACACCGGCACGGCGTGGCCCTAATCTGTTCATCGAAGCAAATAACGAGGTATCACCAATTAAAATACCAATAAGAGCTGAGATGGCCAAAAGCGGCAATTGAGCTAAAGCCAGAGTGCTGAAGCCGCCACTGTAAAAAGCCCAGAGCCACAACATGCTGGCCGCGCAAGCTAATCGCCAGCGGGTAAAAGCAAAAGCACCTAAATGGCCGGAGGCGGTGGCAGACAATAAACTGCCGACAGCCCAACAGACTGCAGCCAATAAGGCTAAGTATTCAAAAGGCACTAATAAATTCCTGAAGATAAATAACGATCACCCCTATCGCAGATAATGGCCACTATCACAGCGTTCTCCAACTGCTCAGCGAGGCGTAACGCTGCATACACAGCACCGCCAGAGCTGACGCCACAAAAGATACCTTCCTGCTGCGCCAACTGACGCATAGTTGTTAAGGCTTGATCGGCGGTAATGTCGATGATCTGATCAACCCGCTGCTTTTCATAAAAGCCCGGTAAATAAGCTTCCGGCCAACGTCGAATACCCGGAATACTGCTGCCTTCAGCGGGTTGCAGGCCTATGATTTGAATATCAGGGTTATGCTGCTTCAGATAACGTGACACACCCATAATGGTGCCTGTAGTGCCCATGCTGGAGACGAAATGAGTCACTTTGCCCTGACTTTGTTGCCAGATCTCAGGACCAGTGGAGGCATAATGCGCTGCCGGATTGTCGCTGTTATTAAACTGATCCAGCACTAAACCCACACCTTCAGCCTGCATTTGTTTGGCTAAATCACGGGCGTATTCCATGCCTTGTTCTTTACTGACCAAAATCAGCTCAGCGCCATAAGCCCGCATCGATGCTTTACGTTCGTCCGTCATATTGTCCGGCATAATCAGCTTCATTTTGTAGCCTTTGATGGCGGCAGCCATCGCCAGCGCTATGCCGGTATTACCGCTGGTCGCTTCAATCAGACAATCACCAGGTTGAATATCGCCGCGTGCTTCAGCCTGTTGCAACATAAAAAGAGCAGGCCTGTCTTTGACTGAGCCCGCCGGATTATTGCCTTCCAGCTTTAACAGCACAGTGCTTTGCGTGTGATTGGCCATACGCTGCAAACGGACCAAAGGCGTTTGGCCAACATAATCTTCGAGGGTAGGGAACATAAAACCTCAGTGGGGCGGAACAAATTGCGCTTAGTGTAGCGGATCTGACATTGTGCCGACAGACAGATCCGCTATAAGCCAGATCATCTAAGACGCAGACAGGCGTTTCAGGTTATCGCATAAAATAGCTGTGGCTATACCCACATTCAGCGACTCGGTATCGCTGAAGGCCGGAATAGTGACAGGGTGACTGATCACGGGTTTGAGTGCAGCGCTAATGCCATTGGCTTCGTTCCCCATCACCAGATAACCACCAGCCTTGCTGAGCTTTAATTGATGCACAGACTCCCCTTCCAGGTAAGCACCATAAACTGGCATGGTGCTTTGCTGCAACACAGGCAGTAACTCCTGATAATAAAGTTTTACCCGCAAGAATGAGCCTTTAGCCGCTGCTATCACTTTGGGATTATACAAATCCACAGTGTCGGTCGAGCAGAGGATATGGCGGATACCGTACCAGTCAGCGACCCGGATAATAGTGCCTAAATTGCCCGGGTCATTGATTTGATCCAACACCAGCACCCATTCACCTGGCTGCTGGTTAAATGTCTGGGGCACTGGTATTTCAGCTACAGCCAGAGCAGCGTTATTGCTGCTAAAAGTACCAACCTGCACCAACTCATGTTCAGTACATTGCTGCACTAAATCGGCTTTACTGCAAAGTGCATGATGCTGTTGCAAAAACTGTTCAGTACCAAAGACTGCCCGTACTTTCCACGAACTGTGTAGCAATTCCAGCACCGATTTTTCGCCTTCGACAAAAAATAGTTGTTCGGCTTTGCGGTATTTTTTTTGCTGCAGGGAGCGGATTAACTTCGACCATTTCTGACTAATCATAAACCCTTCTTACTTGAAGCCGCAGCCGCGTTGACTGCGTGCTCTCGCCCCGGTCACAT
>CAMLSF010000318.1 GCA_946482615.1 uncultured Chromatiaceae bacterium
CATCCAAGCCATATTCATCTGGATATCGAAACCGATAATATCCAGGCAGAAGTGGAGCGCCTGTGCAAATTAGGTGCTTTTGTTGTCAAGCAAATGCCACGCTGGACTGTGATGCAGGCGCCTAGCGGCCACAGATTTTGTGTGGTAATGCCACAACGTGCCGATTTTGCTCAAAGTCCCGATGTAAAGCTCTGGCCTTAATCTCACTTTGCGATTTCTGTTACTGCCTTTTGTCTGAAGACAAAGGACTTGTATTCAATTCTCCGCTTTTTTGAGTTTTTAAATTAAAAAACAGCTGTTCACTCATTGTTGTTTTTTATTTTAAATTAAACACCTAAATAATTTGTTTTAATTCAATTGTTTATTTGTTTTTCATCTTGTTTTTAGATTCGTGAAGTGGCGTTTTATTTATTTTTAGTGTACAACTGTGCGCTGAAATTAAGTGGAAGGACCAGTGTGAACAAAAGCATCTCTTTATGGGGCCAGCGCCTGTATCGCCAATTTAGTTTGATGCTGGCGAATCAGCCCAAGCTGGGGTATTACCTAAAACCCCTGCTGGGCTGGAACAAACCCCAGTTGCATCCGGACTATCACAGTGCCCGTGTGGTCGATTTTTGCTGGGAAACCGATCAGATGTTAAGTGTCTGGTTAGCACCCGCTTCGTCCTGGTCTGGTTTTATTCCGGGCCAGCATCTGCTGGTCACTATGCTGCACCAGGGACGTTATATCAGTCGCAGTTTTAGTATCAGTTCGTCTTCTGCGGTATTTGCGCAGCAAAAACAAATCCGCATTAGTTGCCGTATCCAGCCCGAGGGGGTGTTTACTCAGGCTCTGGCGGCAGAGATTGCAAAGCTGACCCATCTGAGTATCAGTGATGCGATGGGAGATTTTGTGCTTGCGCCTCAAGCTGATACTGCACAGCAACAGAGCATAGTGATGGTTGCTGCTGGATCCGGCATTACACCTCTCTGGTCCATGTTAAGCAGCCTGCGTTGCTGGACTTCGCCTGTGACCCTGTTTTATTGCGTCAAAAATGTAGCTCAGGCGGCTTTTGTGTCTGAACTTAAACTGTTGGCTGCTAAACAGCCTTTATTTGAACTGCAACTGATTGAGACGCGTGCAGCAGGCCGGTTGAATTTAGTGCAGCAGTTAAAAAGCAGAGCCAATTTTTCGTTCAGTAAAGCGCTGTACTTTTTTTGTGGGCCTGAGGCCATGAGTCGTCAGTACAAGGACGAGCTGATAACACAAGGCGTTTCTGCCGGCGCCATTTATGCCGAACTGTTTGGCTTAGCGCTGGCTGCATCTGAAGGACAGGTAAAACAAGCTCTGATCCTGCAGCACGGCAAGCTCACCACAGTCGCAGCCGCATCCGGAGTGCCTTTATTACAACTGGCAGAACAACAAGGCCTGACTCCGTCTTTTGGTTGCCGGATAGGGGTCTGTTATCAGTGTGTTTGCCAGAAAAAATCCGGTCAGGTGCTGAATTTGCGCACAGGGCAAATCTCAGGCGATGGCCCTGAACAAATTCAGTTATGTATCAGCGCCGCGCACAGCGATCTGCACATTGAGTTATAGGATCATGATGAAACTTACAGAACAACAATTGTCGGAACTGGCTGCTGAGCTGGATCAGGTCAAAGCCGGTGTAATGAACCAGTTGGGAGACAAAGAAGCCCGTTATATCCGCCGTATGCTGTTAACACAGCGTTTAAGTGCTATTTCAGGCCGCATCCTGATGGTGCTGGGCTTTATCACCCCCTGGTTGTGGGGGTTAGGTATTGCGCTTTTGGCGCTGGCCAAAATTCTCGACAATATGGAAATTGGCCATAACGTTTTGCATGGCCAGTACGACTGGATGAATGACCCGGTGCTGCATTCGAAGCGTTTTGAGTGGGACATTGCCTGTGACGCCGGATCCTGGAAACGCACTCACAACTTTGAGCATCACACCTACACCAATATCATCGGCAAAGACCGTGACTTTGGTTATGGCTTATTGCGCCTGAGTAATGACTTTCGCTGGCGGTTGCGTAACTTATGGCAGTTTGTCACCTATCTGCTATTAAGCACCCTGTTCCAGTGGGGCGTGTCTTACCATGAGCTGGCAGGGGAGCGGGTATTTTTTGGCAAAAAGAAAGCGGACCGGCTGAACAGTGTCAGCCACAAGGAGCTGAAAAAAGCTTTTTTTGGTAAAGGTGCCCGTCAGTTGTTCAAAGACTATGTGTTTTTCCCTTTGATTGCCGGGCCTATGTGGTTATGGGTGTTAACGGGCAATTTGCTGGCCAATCTGATCCGTAACTTATGGACCTCCACTGTGATTTTTTGTGGTCATTTCACACAGGACGTGCACACTTTTACCCAGGCGCAATGTGAAGGCGAGAGCCGTGGTCACTGGTACTACAGGCAAATTTTAGGCTCGTCTAACTTTACCGGGCCACGCTGGTTTCATATTTTAACCGGCCATTTAAGTTGCCAGATTGAGCATCATTTATTTCCGGATATGCCGGCTTTGCATTACCTGACGGTTGCACCCCAGGTGCAGGCTATTGCGAAAAAATATGGCATTGCTTATAACAGCGGCAGTTTTTTGCGCCAGTACGCCACAGTAGTGGCGCGCATTATTCGTTATTCTTTTCCCGGTGGTAAAGCCACCGCAGCATA
>CAMLSF010000319.1 GCA_946482615.1 uncultured Chromatiaceae bacterium
TATATCGCTAAATATGCGACAAAGCTTTGCACCTACACCTAATACTCCGGCACCAGCTCCAGTTGCTCCAGCCGAATCGCCATGGCTTCCACCGACACTTTAAAGTACTCAGCCAAAGACAGCACTGCATGACCATTAATGCTATTTAAACAGGCCAGTGCCTTCGCCACCCCAAGTTTGGCTTTTAAACGTTTTTCCGTTTTTGTGTCGTTATTACGGTTCAGTAGATAACGCAGCCCTTCGTGGTTTAACACTTCATCAGGAAAACGCTGTGCAAAAATGGCCCGTACCAGCTTTTCCGGCATTAAAAAACAGGCGGCAAAATAGTCGGCTTCTTTTTCGATAGAGTCTCTTTGGCTTCCTGCACTGCCATCAATAGGCTTGTCACGATGCAGCCCAGATTGTTGATGCATAATGGCATGACCAAGCTCATGAGCAGCGGTAAAGTTACGCACCGCAACTGGGTAACGCCTGGAGATAAACACTTCTTTCTTGTCTTTATCGATAATACCGGCCACATCAACACCAGGTTCTATTTCGCCCAAGGTATCCACTTCGTGGTAGGCGTAACCCAATAAATAAAACGCTTTTTCCGGGTTCAGTAACTGCACCGGTTCCTCTGGCGCGCCTTCAGGCCATAAGCTATCACGTTCAATGTAGGTTGAATGCGCCAACTGACGGGCCGCTTTGGCAACTTGTTGCAAGGCAATATGCCCTTGCTGATCTGCTGGCATGTCCGGAAACTGCAGAACTGGCGGTTGTTCATCATGCTGATTATGCGCACAAGGGTTCTGGTGCCCACGCTGTAATGCGTGAATGGCGTCAGCTTCTGGCTTTGATAGCACAGCTTCAGGTTGGGCCGACATATCCACTTTTGTCCAAACCTCATCTGAGTTATCACCGTTGTTAAGCGATAAATAAGGATCCTGATTCCCGTTATCCACATAAACAGGCAGCAAAGCACTAAAGCCACCGTCCTCATCCAAATAAGCGTAAGGGTTATTCATTTTTAGCCGGGCGGCTTTGATCTGATCTTTTGATGCAAGCATAACTGTTACCTTTGGTACAAAAAACAATCAGTTAAGCTTAGTAGGGTTTTGGGGAAAGTGGCAAAACAGCTTAGATAGTCAGGATCTCAGGGTAATCAGGGACATTTAACATACCAAACCGAAGTAAGGCCAATCCAGCCTGTTCTATCTTTAATACAAATTAAATCACCTTTGTCAGTACGCTCATAAGTCCCCTTGCCAACCCGAATATGCCGTTTCTCCTTTTTATACTGCATCACCAAGTTGTAGGATTTAGGCTTGGTACTTATGTACTTTCTTACCATAGGGCCGCTAATCACAACTTCAGTTTCAGCCGGGCTTAGCTCGTTACTCAAAATAATCAGACTGTGCGTGTAAAACACACCTAAAACAACAACAGAAACCCAACTTAACCGATAAGCCAGTACCCAGACGATGTAAGACGAAAGCAAAGCCACAGGCACAAAGAACGGCAGCAAAAAGACTTCGTTTGAAAACCTGATACGGAACATCAGGCTGAACGTGACACAGAATACTACACATATAATATAAGGGATCAAATTGACCCCTGTGGTTGGTCGCTCAAGCTTATCCATTGCAAAAACCTCTGGTTTTGCAAAGGCAAGCACCGCAGCGACCGGGAAAAACAGCAACCCGGCAAACAGCTCCATAGAGTCATAACGTGGATAAAACAGCACCCAGATACAAAAAGCTGTGGTAAACACGAACATAAAAACTTTTAACTTTCTCAAGCTTGGCGTTGGCTCTGCTTGCTTTACTTGGTCTTGCACTATCAATACCTTTTGATGTTCAGTAAACGGCTGGTGGGTAACTGCCTCTGGATTTAACCATGTTCAAGAATATTTTGTAGCGTTTGTAGACTAAGGGTAGTTCCACAACTTAAATATCGGGGCAAAGTGCAAGACCTGACACCAAAATCTTTTTGCAAGACCTGACACAAAAATCTTTTTGACACCAAAATCTTTTTTGGCACTGAGCGGCAAACGATATAGAACTAAAAGCAGCAAAGAGCGCTTATTGATAAAATAATTTAATGGGCAACGTTATTTGCAAATAACGTACATGACAGCACACTTTGATCCCGTTGGAATAAATTGTTAACGCCCATTTTCTGGCACTATCTTGCCTGCACGAACTTCGTAGGAATAACTATTCCCCTCGAAAAAAATCCAAAGAATCAAAAAAATGATTGTAATTATCAGCCAATAAACATTACTTATATCAGAAAGAGGCTGGGCAGGCCTAATGATTGAAACAGTCCACATAAATAATATATTGATAAGGGCTCCGCGAGCGATTCTGTCTCTACTACTTCTTTCCTTAATCTCTTTAATGATGTCGGGGGCGTTTAACTGAAGCCATATCCGTTTTCGCGTATTCTGACCAGGAAGCGAGTTTAAATCGTTGCCTTTAATATCTTCAATATCGAGCTTGCGATGAGTAATCCATCTCGCAAATGTTTTAAGAGAATATTTTCTCGTCGGTAATAATGATAGTAAAACGAAAGCAACGAAGTCTACTAACATCCCAACAATATATATTGCAGGAGCTAATGCTGCTGCACTTTCAAAAGGAATACCTTTAGAAAGATTAATACCGGCTAAAGGGAGCA
>CAMLSF010000320.1 GCA_946482615.1 uncultured Chromatiaceae bacterium
GAGGCGGCCCTGGTGGCCGCCTTGCTTTTAGGCTTTAGGCTGCATCATGCCGTGCATTTTTAGCCAACTGCTAAAGGCACTGAACCAGCCTGTACTGGTGGTGTCTTTCGGGTACATGCCAAAGCCGTGGCCACCTTGCTCGTAAAAATGAAACTCGACTGGTTTTTTCGCCAGCTGCCAGCTTTTAATCAGGCCAAAGTCGCCATTGGCGAAAAAAGGATCATCAGCAGCAAGAGCGACAAATAACGGCGGCGCATCGGCTGGTACTGCCACTTCAGCGAGCGGGCCATAGATATTGGCGATAAAAGCGGGTTTGGCATCTTTACCTACAAGCGTCGTTGCCATAGTCAGCATGGCGCCGGCGGAAAAACCTATCATGCCAATACGGTCCGGATCGACCTTCCACTGCTCGGCACGCTTACGGATCAGCGCAAAGGCCGCACTTGAATCTTCCAGTTGTGGTGCCAGACGTTTCACCATTTCGGCCGGATCAGGGCGGGGTGGGCGGCGGGCAGTACCGGAAAACATCTGTGCCATTTCTTGCTCAAAAGCCGCCATATCAGCCGGGGTTTGATTTAATCTGTATTTCAGCACAAAAGCTGCAATACCTTGTTTCGCCAGAGCTTTTGCTACATCCCAGCCTTCGTTGTCCATCGACAAGGTGCGAAAGCCTCCACCTGGTGCCACTATGACTGCAGCGCCGCTGGCTTTGTTTGCTTCAGGTAAAAAGGGCGTGAGGGTGGCGACTGTGACATTACGCGCAAATCTGCTGCCGTACTGCGAATGCCAGGATTCCTGCGCCTTGGCATCTGGCAGAGGGCCAGTACCAAGCTCTATCGCATTGCTTTGATCGGGCGATGGGATAGGTGTCATCACGTCATTTGATTGCGCAATCGCCTGCGCTGTGAACAAACAAGCGGCCAGCAGAAAGCCCAGCCGGAACTTACTAAAACCTAACGAGCTGAGCTGTAGCATTGGATCTTTCATCTCATTCCTTTCCTTTTTTATCTTCTGAATAAACAGATTTTTTGGCTATTTCTTAGAAGTCCGGGCTATCTCTTAGACGTTCGCACTATGGGTTTAATAGTGCCGTCTTTATTGAAATACACCCTATCGAGGCTGACTGAACGTCTGTAGTTGCCACCGCCCGGCAGGTCGGCGCTGTGATAGGCAAGATAGGTCTTGCCGTTAAAGTCGAACATAGCCGGGTGGATAGTGGTGGTGTTGGGCTGCGGCTGCATAATGATGCCCTGGTATTTCCATGGGCCTGTAGCGGACGAGCTGGTGGCATAAGCCAGGCTTTCCGGAAAACCCGCCGCATAGACTAAGTAATAAATACCATTATGTTTGGACAGGTGAGGGCCTTCTTCGAAATTTGGCAAGCTATCTACCGCATGGATTTTGACTTTACTGGTATCACGGTTTTGCATCCGTCCTTGTGCATCCAGGCTGTAGCTTTCGCCTTTCAGATGGACTAAATCTGCTTCAAGCTCAACCCACCATAACTGCTTGTTGCCCCAATACAGATAGGCTTTGCCGTCATCATCAACAAACACTGCCGGATCTATATTGCGCCAGGTGTGGTCTTTGTATTTTGCCGTGTCTTCCAGCAAAATCATCGGCATCCCCCTTGGGTCTTTAAATGGTCCTTCCGGCTTGTCTGAGACTGCGACCCCGATAGAAAAACCAAATTGCCCGCCGGTTTGTCCGCCTTCTACTGCGGCATAAAAGTAGTAGTTGGTTTTACCTGTGGCATCTTTATGTTGGATCACATGATGGGCATAGGCGTTGCCGGTTTTCTGATCGCCTCTGGCCCAGGCAAAGTCAGAGTAACGAAACACTGCGCCTTTGTTTTGCCAGTTGATTAAATCCTTGCTGGTCCAAAGCCTGTAGTCGTACATCCGGTAGTCTTTGCCGTCCGGCACAGCTTCATCGTGTGTGCTGTACAGATACAAGGTATCACCTACCACCAAAGCGGCCGGATCTGCGGTGTAGATCAAGTCACCCACTTGATTAGTTGGGTCTTTGGTGTCGTATTTAATGATAGGGTTATCAAAACTTGAGGGCGCAGTCTCTGCCTGTGCTGTACCGCAGGCTAATAAGCCTGAAAAAGATAAAACGAGGCACAGCTGCGCTAAGGGTTTTCTATTTGTACTGAAGGTTTTAACGGTAAACATCAAAGCATATCCTTAAGCCATACGAATGGAATAAGGCACAGTGTGTAGAAATTTTCGGCATAACGGAACGGCTAAGCTGTTACGAATCCGGTTAATAGCTTTACCTTATTTGATCAATAGCCGGGCTTAAAAAATAGTCACTTTTGGCGTTTCAGAGGGGATTTCAGCAGCTGGCTTGCTGCAAAAAAAAGGGCGCCCACAAGGAGCGCCCCTACAGCATATATTCAGTGCATTTATATCAAGCGGTAGCTTTTACCGCCTGAATATACTGATCCACTAACTGCTCCAGCACGTCCAAAGGCACAGCGCCGTTTTTCAGTACTACGTCATGGAATTGACGGATATCGAACTTGTCGCCCAGCGCTGTTTTGGCTTTTTCGCGCAGTTCCAACAGTTTCAGCATACCTACAGTATAAGCCGTGGCCTGGCCCGGCATCACAATGTAACGCTCAATAGCGTTCACT
Source organism: uncultured Chromatiaceae bacterium (assembly GCA_946482615.1). The sequence continues at coordinate 2,642 of CAMLSF010000320.1, forward strand.
GCTTCGCCTTT
>CAMLSF010000321.1 GCA_946482615.1 uncultured Chromatiaceae bacterium
ATTATTCGCTGCAAACCAGATGTGCTGGTATTGTTTGATGTGTCTGAATTTGCGTTGTACTCAATAGAGCGTGAGCTGAGCGCAGTGAAACGCCGTTTTGGTTACCCTTGTGCTATTAAGCCTGTTTTAGGTTCTGTTCAGCAGCAAAAACTGCTGGAACAGGTGATGACCAATTTTCAGGTACAAACCGTTTATCATGCTGCAGCATATAAGCATGTGCCTTTGGTTGAATACAATATGGTGGAAGGAGTGCGTAACAATGTATTTGGCACCTGGGCCTGCGCTGAGGCAGCAATAACGGCAAAAGTAGAAAGTTTTGTATTAATCTCCACCGACAAAGCGGTACGCCCTACCAATGTCATGGGGGCAAGTAAACGAATGGCAGAACTTGTATTACAAGGGTTGGCTAACCGACAGACAACAACCCGTATGTGTATGGTACGCTTTGGTAATGTATTGGGATCTTCAGGTTCAGTGGTGCCATTATTTGCTCAGCAGATTAAAGCAGGTGGCCCTGTAACTTTAACCCATAAAGACATTACCCGCTTTTTTATGACTATTCCTGAAGCTTCGCAGTTAGTAATACAAGCAGGTGCTATGGCCAAAGGCGGTGAAGTTTTTGTATTGGACATGGGTGAACCTGTCCGTATTTATGATTTAGCGAAACGAATGATTCACCTCGCCGGGTTAAAGTTAAAAGACAAAGCGAACCCAGCTGGTGATATTGAAATTCAGATCACAGGCTTAAGGCCGGGTGAAAAACTATACGAAGAGCTTTTGATTGGGAATAATGAAACTAAAACAGAGCATGCCAGAATCAGGGCTGCCAAAGAGCAATATTTATCCTGGTCTGCCACTATGCTGTTGCTGAACAGTCTTGATGTGGCCTGTCAGAGTTTTGATCAACAAATGCTCAGACAAATTTTATTGGATGCTCCTACAGGCTTTGCGCCAAGCAGTGAAATTTGTGATTTGTTATTTGTCAGTGGCCATACCACAGCAGCAGTGAAAAAAGAACTGGTGCATTAAGTAAAGGCTTGTGACAACAAAGTTTTCCTGCTTTTTTTAAGTTGGAAAGTTGTAAACCGATGGCAAAAAAATGCTTGTCGGCTGTACGAAAAACCTCTATTCTTAGGGGACTTTTTTAAAAGGGATGACGTGATGAAAAAATTAAGTGTTGTAATGGCTGCTTTATTGGCGGTTTCTAGCGCTGTTATGGCGCAAGATGAAGAATCAGCTGCTGCTGGTTCAGGTGCTTCTGCCGGTACAATCGGCGGTATCGCTACTGGTACTATTGTTGCTGGTGCTATTGCTGCTGGTGTTTTAGCTGCTGTTGTTTCTAATAACCGTAGCGATTCAGCTCCTGAAGAAGAACCAGAGCCAGTTCCAACATGCGAAGGAACTGATCCTTTAGTGGGTGGTGTTTGTGTTGGCACTACAGTTGTAGTTTCTGGTTCTACTACAGTGCCAGTAACTTTTACTTATGCTCCAACCTTACAATAAGGTTCGCTAAGTTAAAAAGGCCGCCTGTTGGCGGCTTTTTATTGTCTGCTAAATTTATTTGAAATGGATCCCATGCCTAAATTAGCCGCTGTTTTTTGTTCTGTTGCCTTCTTAAGCCTTGTTGGCTGTTCTAATACAGTGCGTACTTACACTGATACCTTAAATTTAGCTTTTAACCCGGGCGATGGTGCCAGCTTAAGCAAAGAGCAATTAGCGAATCGTAGAGCTGATGCCTTATATGCCACAGTGGGTAATTTACCCAGAGCTCAACTTGCTTTGGCGTACATAGAACATGGGCAGCAAAAGTGGATTTCGTCAGACGAAGCAATGTTAGTGCTGGAGAATGGTCGTTTAGTGAAAACTACAGGTTTTGACAACGATTTGCTATTTATGTCAGGTTCGGAACAAGACCCGCTAAAACAACCTATGACTAAAATTCAGCCTGGACAGCAGTGGCAAGCAGTTTCTGACTGGGAAGCCCGGCAGGAAACAGGTTATAAGCTGAGCTATGAAATTCTGGAAATAGCGGTAGAGAACATTGAGCTGTTGGAACAACAGTTTCAAACCAAATTAGTAACAGAGCAGGTTACCTTTTCAAATGGCGATACTGGCATCAATTTGTTTTGGTTTGATTTAACCAGTGGCCGCTTGTTAAAAAGCCAACAACAAATAGCCCCCTTTTGGCCGCAAGTTGAGCTTATTCATATCAGCAGTGCTGCGCGATTATTAGGTATTGTTAAACCAGGGAGCAGCAAATGAGATTAGTGATTTTAGTTTTAGCTGCTGCATTATGTATTACTACTGCCAGTTATGCTGCGGGCCCACTGGTGTTACTAAAACATAATGAGCAATATCATGGATTTATGAAGCTGCCAAGGTTAAGCGAGGTGGTTACTGCAGTAAATAAAGAACCGGCCTTATATTGGCCTGCAGCACGTTTCTATAAAACTGACCCTGAAGCTGTTGCTGCACCAGAGCAACAAAGACAAGAACTATTAAATACTCTGGCTAAGCTCAAACAAGTGTATTTGCAGGACGACGAAGCCGAGTTAGCTGCGACAACAGAACATTTGCTTCAGGAGGTTAAAAACTGGGTTTTAGCTGAACAGTTATTTTTAGCTTTAGACCCGGATGT
>CAMLSF010000322.1 GCA_946482615.1 uncultured Chromatiaceae bacterium
ACGTGACTATTGCCGACTCCTTAGGCCGTTTGCCTGGTGTAGCGGCAGAACGTGACAGAGGGAACGCCAGCAGTATTTCTATCCGTGGTTTAGGGGCTCGTTTAAACGCCGCCACCATGAATGGCCGCGAAATTGTCAGTGCCGAACCCAGCCGTGACGTACGGTACGAACAATTTCCTGCCGAGCTGATTAACTCAGTGGAAGTCTACAAGAGTCCGGTCGCCAGTAATCTGGAAGGTGGTATTGCCGGTCTGGTGAATATGAATTTCGTCAATCCGCTGTCGAAAGACAAACGCATGATCAATATCAGCGGCCATTTGATGGACTATCAACTGGGCAATGATTTAGCTGGTGCTGACAGTTCAGGTGAAAAAGCCAGTTTCTCTTATGTGGATCAGTGGGCTGATAACTTTGGTGTGGTTTTTGGTTTAACTTATCAGGATCAGCCGTCAGTACAGCGTGAAACCGCCTCCTATTCCTACAATAAAGTGGAAGCCGATCAAGGTGATGTAAACGGCGACGGTATCAAAGAAGCGGCACCATGGGGCGGTAAAGCCGGTACTAAAGTAGGGAACACTGAACGTGTTGGCAGCCTGATGATCCTGGAATGGGAACCTGTCGAAACTGTGAACCTGAAGTACGATCTGTTTTATTCCCAATTCGATATTGAAGAACGTGAAGACCAGTTCTGGTTTGATGGCTGGGGCAACTGGCAGGACAGCAATAACTGGGGGTATAACAACTCAGCTACTGCACCACAGATAGTGACCCGTCCTGATGGCTCGCAGCAAATCGTAGGTGGCGGCATTTTATGGGGCGCGCATTCAGCCAATAACGCCACCTGGTTTCAGGAAAACCATCTGTTAAGCACGGGTTTAAAAACCACTGTGACAGGTGATGTCTGGACTTCAACTTATGACGTCGGTTATTCAGAAGCCGGTATCGAATCGCGTTGGGTTAATATTACTTCTGCTTACAATGGCCCAACTCCGCTGGATATCAGCTGGAGTAATGCCGCTGGTCGTTTAGCTATTCAAACCAATGAAGACATTGGCAACCCTGATTATTACAGCATTACCGGCATGAACGTCGATACAGACCGCGATTTAACCGATGAAATGGTCAGTGTCAGAGCGGATTTTGAGCGTAGTATCGAATGGGGTGTATTCGAAACGCTGGTGATCGGTGGCCGTTACAGCGACCGTGACAAAGATAACGATGTGCAAAGCTGGTGGCAGGCTCCTGTCAATACCGGGCTGACGGATTACGGTTACAGCTATCAGCTGGGTGGTGATTTTGTTTCACCCAATCTGTATGGTTTTAAAGACTGGAATGCCACTATGAATCAGGCCTTTGGTGGCATTGATGATCGCAGTCAGCACGCCAAAACCGATCAGGACAGAGTCAACAGCTGGTACGTGGGGGAAACCAATACCGCGGCTTATTTTATGCTGAAAATGGCCGGTGAACTGGGGGACTTACCCTACACAGGTAACTTTGGTGTGCGTTATGTCAAAACAGAATCCACTTCTTCTGGTTATCAGTTCAAAGACAGCCTTTATTCGCCTATTTCAGTTGACCATGAATACGACGAAATTTTACCTGCGCTGAATATGATTTTTACCGTCAGCGAAGAAGCTCAGGTGCGTTTTGGTATGTCACGTGCGTTGTCCCGTCCACCTTTGGTGGAGATGCGCACCGGCTTCCAGCTGGATTCACAAAGCCCGGTGAAAACAGGCTCTGGTGGTAACCCGACATTGGATCCATTTGTGGCGGATCAAATTGACTTAGGTTACGAGTATTACTGGTCCAGTGACCGGGCTATGACAGTCTCCACTTTCTTTAAAGACTTAAAAACTCATGTCGGCAGCTCGACTGATGTGATGATAGTGGACGGTGTTGCCTACAATTTCACTGGCCCTATTAACGGCGACGGTGGTCAGATCAAAGGTTTAGAGCTGATGTATCAACAGGCTCTGACTATGTTGCCAGCGCCTTTTGATGGTTTAGGTTTCTACGCCAACTATTCATTAACGGACAGCAATGTGCATGAGTTTGTGCCGGAAGATAATCCGCTGCCTTTAGGGGGCTTGTCCCGCCACGTCGGTAACCTGACCTTGTGGTATTACAAAGCAGGTTTTGATGCCAAGGTGTCGTACAACTACCGCAGTGCAAACACCCGTGTTGGCAGCTGGACTCCGACGGAAATCACCAGAGCCAAAGCAGAGCGCACTGTAGATGCCAGCTTGTCATACGAAGTGACAGAAGCCTTTAAGGTGATGCTGTAGGCGCAAAACCTGACCAATGAAGAAGCAGTGACCTATTTTGATAACGATCCAAGCCGTCCGGCCAGTTATCAGGAATGGGGTCGTCGTTTCCTGTTAGGTTTCTCTTACTCTATGTAAGTGGCTTGTTATTCAGTAGATAAACCCGGCCTTTGGGCCGGGTTTTTTGAAGAAAATCATCTTCACGGAAGCCAGACTGATGCCCTTAACTCCCTCTCATATTCTGCTGACCGGTGCCTCATCGGGCATAGGCCGTGCTTTAGCTGTGGCGTTAGCGGCGCAAGGGCACAGGCTGAGTTTATGTGGTCGTGATCCGGCCAAATTAGCTCAGACCTTAGCTTTATTGC
>CAMLSF010000323.1 GCA_946482615.1 uncultured Chromatiaceae bacterium
GGGGTCAGGCCTTGGATGTTGAATCTGGATCCAAGATCCAAGGCCTGACCCCCGATGGGGTTATTGCAGTTTTACCACCAGTATTGATTTGGCGGGCAACTCAAGGCTGAGTTTGCCGTTTTTGCCTTTGGCGCTGAAGGCGGTTGGCTTAATGGCTTCTGGTTTAGCAAAGGTATTGTGAGTATCCATAGCTTCAGCCGTTAATAACTGGCCTGATACGCTGTTAATCTGAATACCATCCAGCTTTATCTCTGCCATTTCCGCTTTATTTGGGTTGGCATTCACCAGCGCCAGATAAACAAAACCATCTTTGGCCCTGGCTGCTGTGGCGCTCACTGCTGGTACTGACACATCACCCAGTTTGTAATCCGGTACATTGCTCAGCTTCAATGGTAAGGCAGTAGCGTCCTGAAACGGCACATACATTTTAAAGGCGTGATAAGTGGGCGTCAGGATCATTTTTTCCTTATCCGTCAGTATCATGGCCTGCAATACGTTCACCATCTGCGCAATATTGGTCATATGCACCCGGTCGGCATGCTTATGGAAAATATGGAAATTCAGTGCCGCCACTATGGCGTCTCTTAAGCTGTTCTGCTGATACAAAAAGCCCGGGTTTTCACCTTTTTCCACGTCGAACCAGGTACCCCATTCATCGACATAAAAGCCGACTTTTTTCTCAGGATCATGTTTATCCATCACCTTTTTGTTATTGGTGATAAAACCGTCCATCGCCAGCGTACGTTGCATGGTGCTGATCCATTCGCTTTCCGGGAATTGCAGCGCTGCACCTTTTACATCCCATTTGCCTGTGGGCAGGGTGTAGTAGTGGAAACTGACGGCATCCATTTTTTGTTTGATATTGGCCGTCATATAGTCAGCCCAGGAGGTGTCTTCACTGTGGCTGCCGCTGGCTATCCATTTGGGGGTATTGTTGGCCGGAGTTTTCAGGAAGGTGGTGTAATGCTTATACAAATTGGTGTAGTACTCCACCGACATATTGCCGCCACAGCCCCAGGCTTCGTTGCCCACACCAAAATAATGCACTTTAAAAGGCTTATCACGGCCATTTTTGCGACGTAATTCAGCGAGTGTGGATTTGCCTTCGGCCGTCATATACTCCAGCCATTCAGCCATTTCCTGTGCTGTGCCTGTGCCCAGGTTGCCATTGACATAAGCTTCGGCGCCCAGCAGTTCCACCAGGTCAAAAAACTCATGGGTGCCCACAGCGTTATCTTCTTCGACACCGCCCCAGTTGGTATTTAATTTGACGGGTCTTTTATCCCGTGGGCCTATGCCATCACGCCAGTGGTATTCATCGGCAAAACAGCCACCTGGCCAGCGGATCAGAGGGACATGCAAGTCTTTTAACGCGGCTAAAACGTCGTTACGAAAGCCTTTGGTGTTGGCAATTTTAGAATCCGGGCCTACCCACAACCCTTCATAAATGCCACGGCCCAAATGTTCGGCAAACTGACCGTAGATATTTTTATTAATCACAGCGCCTTTGGCACTGCTATCGAGTTGAATTTGTGTCGCAGCCAGAGCAGTAGCACTCAGGCCAAAACCAAGGGCCAGCAATAGTGGTTTTATTATTCTCATTGGGTTCTCCTGTTGATGTCTATCCTTTGCACCTCCGCAGCTTTGTTGACTGTGCAGCCCGACCCGCTCACGCAGCTTCACTATGCTGCCGGGATCGTGCCCGCTGTTCTTCTCCCTGCAATGCCAATGACTTTGGGTAAGTGGGGAGTTTGCTCTGTGCTGTCGGTTGGTGGTGAGGGTTTTTTATACATCCTATTGTAGGACAATACAACGATTAACCCTGCGCAGAGGAAAAAGATGAAGTCGCTTTGTGAAAAAACATAACGTGGATTTTTACCAGCGGCTGCTTTCAGTCCATAACAAACTGACGCCCATCAGCAGCAATAAGACCAGAGCAACTATTGCTGCGTTTGATCCACTGGTCTTATTGCTGCGGCTTGCGGCACTATAAAGTCATCATTATTTGTTGCGAGTTTGTGATGAAACTTATCCGTCTTTCTCTGATGACCACAGCAGCTTTGGCTTTATTTAGCTGTACCCCTAAAGTCACGGAACCTCTGCTGGTTTTGCACAATGTTCAGTTGGTGGACGTGACCACAGGCCAGTTGGTGCGGGACCAACTGCTGGTGATCCAACAAGACCGTATTCAGGCGATTTTGCCTGAAGCAAAGTTAGGTGATTACCCACAAGCGCAGCAACTGGATGCTGGTGGCCGCTATTTAATTCCGGCTTTGTGGGATATGCATGTGCACTTTGAAGGCCGTGATTTAGTTGAAGATAACAAGCTGTTGTTACCTGTGTATCTGGCCTACGGCATTACCGGTGTGCGGGAAGCGGCCAGCAATCTGGCGCCTACGGTGCTGAACTGGCGTGAGCAGGTGAATCAGCAAAAGTTACTTGGGCCTAAAATTTTTACCGCTGGTCAGAAGTTTGAAGGCATCAACTCGTTATGGGATGGCGACTTAGAAATAGGCAACGAAGCCGATATGCGTGCTGGTATGGATAAGTTGCAGCAGATGCAGGTCGACTTTATCAAGATCACTGAAAA
>CAMLSF010000324.1 GCA_946482615.1 uncultured Chromatiaceae bacterium
CCGGGTCTTTAGCTTTTGCCAATAATTTAAGATTAAGCGACTCATCAAAAAAAGCCGTGGCTTGCTCAAACTCTTGCAATTTCATCGCCAAAGAGCCTAAAGAATTAGTGGCGTAAGATAACTCCATTAAGGCATCTACGCTGTCTGGCGCTATTTTGTACATAGCCTGGCTATAGCTGTAATACAGCTCAAATTCTGGTTTAACGGCCAACCAGTTATTGGCATCGTAGTAAATTTGCCCAAGCCAAAAGGCATTAGCGCCTAAGGTTTTTAGCAGTTCTAAATTATCCGGCTGCTCAGCAAGCACAGGAGTCAGTTTTTCTCTGGCTGCTAATAAGGCGGTTTTGGCTTCATCTATTTTATCACGCGAATACGCCACTTCGCCCATAGCTTCCAGCGTTTGGCCATGTTGCAAACGGGCCTGGGTGCTCAGGTATTGGTCTTGTTCTGCATCAGAAAAATCGCTGAAATACTCCAGCGCTTTATTGCTGATACCGTCGAGTAAATCCATCCGGCCTATGCTGCGTAATTTGTCGGCAAAATCACCCACCATAAAACCTAATAAACTTTCGGCTGCTAAACGTTTTTGTTGCGCTTGTTTTTCCGCTTCAAAACTTCGGAAGCTCATTAATACTGCAGTAAAAGTCAGCACACAGAGTAAGGCAAAGGTAAAGCGTCTGCTGGTGCGCAGCAGTTTGGCTCTTTTGCCTGAAGCCAAAATAAAAGCTTGTTCATTGGCATCTAAAGTAAAAAAGCCATTTTGTGCCAGTTGCTGGGCTTCAGCTAAAGGTTTGCCGTCGGCCAATAAATAAGCACTGTGTTTATCTTCGGCCAGCCAGCGTTTGGTTAAATGCTGCAAGCGGCTTTTTACACTTAAACTTTGATGATGTTCTGCTATCCAGGCTGTGGCTCGTGGCCAGCGCCTTAATAAAGCTTCGTGTGCCACACTAAAACAAGGCACAGCGTTTTGCAGGTGGGAGACAAATAAACGATGCTCCACCATGGCTTGTACCAAAGCGCGTTCAGCGTCATTTTGTAATTGTTGCCAGAGTGCGGTGCGGCTGGTGATGGACTGTTCATCTTCGCGTAACGTCACCAGTAAAGAGAGCACCCTGGGTAAGCTGTCTTTTTCTGCGGTGCTTAACCGGGCTATGGCCTGCTCGGCATTTTTACCTATAGCACCTTCAATACCACCTAAGTTTTTATACACAGAAAACAGCAGCTGATTGCTGTCGCTGCGCTGTAAATACAATTCCTGCAAAGTGTATTGCAGCATAGGTAAAGCATCGGGGTTGCTGGCGGCTTCGCTGCATAACAACTCATCCAGTGGCACTGCGGTGTTTGGATCTAAATCCCAGCTTAAATTGGCAGCTATGGCCGGTAAGCGGATCATTTGTAAAAGTTCGGCTCTGCCGGGCGGTGCTAAGTCAAAATGCGCACCACGGGCTTTGCCTGCCATCAAACTGGGGTAAGTAACCAATAAAGGGTAAAACTCGTTACGACAGGCACTTAGTACCAGCACTAAACCTGACGTGGCCAGTTGTTCCATCCGGTCGATAAACTGCAACCTTTCTTCTTCGCTAAACAGCGGCGAAGACAACAGCACTTCAAGCCGGTCGATAAAAATGGCAAAACGGCATTTGCTTTCGTTTTGGCTTTGTAAGGCTTTTTTACAGCTGTGCAGCACCCAGTCCATTTGATGCTGTAATTTATCTGCCAGTTGTTCGGCACTGCAGCCGTCAAATACCGGCTGGTCTGCAACTTCCCAGTCGAGCAAAGCACTGGCCAGTTGCATCAATAATTGGCCAGGGGTCAGATCGGCTAAATCCAGACTGCTGTACGACTCCACTTTAACGCCGTTATAGCCGCTGTTTTGCATCAGATTTGGCATTACGCCGGCATTAATTAACGAAGATTTACCGCTGCCGCTTGGGCCTAAGACTAAACAAAAGGCTCTGCCGTATTGCACTTGCTGCGCTATACGTTCCAATAAGGTGTCAATTTGACTGCCACGGCCAAAAAACACTTTGGCATAACGGGCATCGTAAGCCTGTAAACCCGGAAAAGGTGAACCGCCCTGCCAGCTTTGAGGTGTGGCGCTCTGTTCCTGCCCCAGCGGGAAAGTGACCTGAGCCAGGGTGCGATAACCACGTTTACGTATGGTTTCAATATAAGAAGAGGAGGTAGCGCTGTCGCCAAGAGCTTTACGAATTTGGGTGATAATTTTATGCAGCGGGTTATCGCCCACTTCGGTTTGAGGCCAGCAAATGCTTACAATCTCGTCGCTACTCAATACTTCTCCGGCGTTTTGGCATAACAACACCAGCACATCCATAGCTTTAGGTTCAAGCTGGATCAGCTGTTTGCCAAGCCTCAGCGTATTGGCACTGGGGTCTACCTGCCACTCGCCAAAAAAGAAAGTACCAATCATAACCACAGCCAGAAGTTAACTATATGTTTAATATATAGTTATGAGCTGCATTATGAAAGCACTGATTTGTTACCCGCTGTGGGGGTCATACCCGCTGTGGGGGTCATACCCGCTGTGGGGGTCAGG
>CAMLSF010000325.1 GCA_946482615.1 uncultured Chromatiaceae bacterium
AGCAACCCGGCCAACAGAACCTGCAACCTGGGGAATAAGCTCAAACACCGCATCTGCAGTTAAACCTGCTTCAACCCGGTGCGAGATATAGACTATGGCGCTGGTTCTGGCGGCAGCCATCCTATTGATAAGAGCTATCAACGCCGTACTTTCTTCATCATCCAGTCCGACCAGGGGTTCATCCAGCAATAACAAAGGCGGATGTTTCACCATAGCACGCATCGCCAGAATTAAACGCTGTTGCCCAGCACCTAACTGCGCAAAAGGCTTTTTGGCGTAAGCGCTCATGCCGACCAGCTGCAGCCACTGTGCCGCCAGACGTTGATGAATAGCGGCAGGTTGTTGATACAAACCAACAGAGTCAAAAAAACCTGAGATCAGCATATTTTCCACCGTATCCTGGCTGCTGAAATTCTGCACCATAACGCGGGTAAAACAGCCAATGTGTTTTTTAATGTCCCAGACGCTTTCGCCACTGCCTTTTTTCCGGCCAAATAAATACAGTTGCTGGCCATAACCCTTAGTGCTTTCGCCGTTAATCAGCTGGACTAAGGTACTTTTACCGGCACCGTTAGGGCCATGCAGTTGCCAGAATTCACCAGCGCGGACATCCCAGCTAATGCCGTTTAATACAGCTTTATCGCCATAACTGACCTGCAAATCCCGCATGCTAATCAACAAAGGGTCCAACAATGCAGGCTGATCCGCAGCAGGGGGAATATCGCCTTTTAACTCTGGCGGTGCAGGGGTTATGCCCTGATCCGGCGCAAGCTGCGAATGCTCCAGATGGAACTGGCGCTGAATAAAAGCTAATTTGTCGCGGCGGCGACTTACTAATTGCACCAGAGGAATTTGATACTGCAGCTGCTGCAGGCGCTGTTCTATCATCTGCTGTCCGGCAAAATCCAGGCTATCAAACAGATTGTCGAGGATCAGATAATCAGGTTGAGATGCCAGCACATACTCCAGCAACAGACGTTTTTGTTCCCCTTCAGACAAAGACGCCAGACTTTGAGACCGTCCTGCTGTTAACTCATCCCGGCCATGGCGGTACTCCTCCGCCAGAAATTGTTCCAGAGTTAAAGCTGAATACAAAGCGCCGCGACCTGTCAGTTGCAAGCCCAAAGCAGCACTGGCAGTGCCGTCTTGCAATTGCTGGATCAACAGCTTTTTATCATCCGAACTTTTCAGATAAATAGCGCAATGCATGGACAACAAACTCCTTTTATCTGCTAGTCCTGCTATCTGTATTGCTTTAACACTCTAAGTACTTGTCTTGTTAGGCCAAACACCATTAAAGCTGTAAGCACAGCAACAGGAGTCAGCCAGGCACCGAACAGTTCTTGCTCTGGCGGATAAGGTGTGGCTAAAAAACCTATAGCAAGACTATGACCATTACCAGCAGACCAGGCACCGACCGAATACGGCATAATGACTTTCGCTCCGGCAACAAAAAACAGCGCCAAAGCAATGCTGAAACCAAAAACCGCCATGGTGTAATACAAAGTCGCTGTCACCCCTTGTTTCACCTTTTGAATAGCTTTAAAACCCACAGGAGGTGGCGCTCCATTCGTGATATGAGCTATGTAGGCAAGGGCCAGCTGACGCGGCTCACCAAAACCTTGCAGAATCGCCTTTGCATCTGAAATCTGGCCTGCATTTTGTTGCTGGTCCAGTGCATCAAAAATATGACTTTCAATTTCCTTCAGTACTTCCTGCGCTTCCGCTTTTTCCAGCCTGGCCAGATAACGCTCCAGCTCTTTCAGGTACTGATGAATCATATCGCGTTGTTCCATTTTTTATTCTCCTTGAACAGGTAAAGCGTCAGGGCCCGGGTGAGCCAATAAAAATTCAATATCAAGCACGGACTGACGCCATAAGGTGATTAAATCGGCCAGCTTATGTTGGCCCGCTGCGGTCAGGCTGTAATACTTACGCGGCCTGACATCACCTTCCTGCACCCACTGCGCATCAACAATACCTTCACGTTTCAGTCGGTCTAACAGCGGATACAAAGTACCTTCGGTAATGGCGGCACTTTTAAAACTTTGCAGCAGCTTTAACAGCTCCAGCCCATACAAGGTCCGGTGCTGCAGCGCCGCCAGAATCACCAGCTCCAGCGTGCCTTTACGCAACTGCACTTCCCACTTTTCCTGAGTTTTTTCTTCTTTCTCTTCTATTGTCATAAAATAACCATGCGATGAATTATACTTTGCATTACATAGTAATATGTATAGCAGATCACATTCCGGATTAGCAAGAGGATTTTTTGAGCAACTTTTTGGGGGGATGATGGAGATCACTAAAGAACTGAAGCCACAATACTGCGGCTTCAGTTCTTTGAGCGTGTTGCGATGGGGCTATGCAGATGAAAGTGACGGTTTAACTCAGCCTGGCTTGTACAAGATCCGCCAGCCGGAAACCAATCAACATAAAAACAACAAAAATCAGTCCTTCTATAGTTCCTGAGCCGGCCAACACCAAAGCAGGACCAGGGCATAACCCGACTAAACC